>JARXAU010000072.1 GCA_029865675.1 Rhodoferax sp. | reverse complement strand
CGCCATCACCAGCCCCAAGCGCGGCATTGGCCACCAAACGCTGGGCAGCCTGGGCGTGTTTGCCAGCCAGTACAAGCTGAGTTTGTTTGAGGCGCTGTTCTCCTCGTCCCTGGCCGCCGTGTTGCAAGCCCGGGCGCTGGGCAGCCTACACGAGTTTGGTCGCTATGTGAACGACCTGCAGTTTCGCGCCCAACATACGCAAGGTGCCGAGAACGCCCGCGTCTTCTTGACCGACTGGCTCAAAGTGATTGGCTACGAAAAACACCTGCACGACGGCGAAGAAAGCGAAAAACTCGCCGCCGCCAAGTGGTCCAACGTGCTGGAGTTTTGCGACTGGATGGCCCAGCGCTGCGGCGGTCAGGTGGACGACACGGCGGGCGTGAGCACCGCGCGGGAGGTCAAAAACCTGCTCGAAGTCTCGCAAACCATCGCCCTGCTCTCGACCATCAGCGAACGCGAGAACGACCAAAACGTGGTCACCCTGTCCACCCTGCACGCCGCCAAGGGCCTGGAATGGCCGCACGTGATGCTAGTGGGCGTGACCGAAGGCATGCTGCCCTTCAAACTGCGCGAACAGGCCGCTGACGCAGAAAGTACGCCCGCCACCACTGCCAGCGCCCTAGAGGCCGGCGAAGCCCATTTGCAAGAAGAGCGCCGCCTGATGTACGTAGGCATCACCCGCGCCCAGCTCAGCCTGGCGGTGAGCTGGACCAAACGCCGCAAAAAAGGCCGCGAACTGGTGGCCGCCCTACCCAGCCGCTTTATTGCGGAGATGGCGCTGGACAAGGCCACCGCCAAAGAAGACCCGCGCGAGAAGCTGCGGGCGCTGCGGGCGGAGTTTGCGGCAAGGGCGGCGGCGGCGCCCGCGAAGACTTAAACGGTACAAAAGAAGACCAGCTGCTTTAGGATAGTTCGCGTTCCAAGAGCGTCAAAGTCCAAACGCTTCCACAGCTTCCTGCAACCGAAACCGCGCTCGCGCCAAACTTGGAGAACGCTCAGCCGCCCGTGCGGGGTCCCAAGCCGTGTTGACCCACTGCGTTAATCGAGCGTTGTAGCCCAAGCCTTGGCGTAACTGCCCATCGTTCACCTTAAGCAAATCTTCCCGAACACTTTTGGGTGCGATCCTGGCAAATCCCAACAAGGTCTGCTTCGGATCATTCAAGGAGTCTGGCGCAGTCGGCAGAACACCTTTTTTGCCCACCAACTGGCGCATGGCCTCATGGTCAGCCAATGCCCAGGATTCCACCTCTCGGACGGCGATTCTGAACACCAGCGTTTCAGGCAAAGGTCGGTTAGCCAGCCACTGGTCTCGAAACTCAAGCAGGCAATTGGCGCGGTCTAAGTCCGTCAAAACCATCATGATTTGCCGATCGGCCATTTGGCACCAATTACCCATCTTTGACCGCAGGTAGCCACTTCCTTTACGCCCCAATTTCATGGTCACCTGATGAGGACGTTTCAACTCAGAAATAAGTCGAAGTGCCACGGCTTCACTAAGTTCATCTTCCGTGGCCACCGCGATCGGAATCATTGCCAAAACCCTAGCTGATTGACATTTTCAGGTCGCGTTTTGGGCAAGACCACTTCGGCCACACTTAAGCCACTGCCCAAGGCCTGCTTTTCAATGGCATCCAGCGGTCGTCCGGTTGTCCCTTGCTTGCCAGTCTCCAAAATCAACACTCCGCGCTCATCAATGCCTGGGTTGCTTAGCAATGCATCGCTGTGCGTGGTCAAGACCACTTGTCGCTTGGTTTTCCGGTTCCGCTGCAAGCGATCTACGATCAAGGGAACTTCTTTCACGATCGCGTCATTCAAAGAAATCTCAGGCTCTTCCAGCAGCAGCATGGAACTGCCTTCCAACAGCGCCCACAGCAAGCCTAACAAGCGCAACGTGCCATCAGAAAAATGCTCCTCTGACTGCCATCCTGCGTTGGGGCGGTGGTGGGCATAAAGGGCTTCGAGGTGCGGATGGCCCATTTCATCCTTCCTAAAGCGCAACTCGTCAAATTGAGGGACAGCCAGCTTCAAGGCTGCCGATATCTTTTTTAGTCGGGAAGTGCGAGTTTTTTCAGGCGTTTTGGCCAGTCGCTCCAAAAAACCTTGACCAAAGGGGTCATCCGTCAGACGATGACCACCAATTTTTTCGCCAAAACGCAAGAGTTGGGGCACCAGATGCAAATAGGTGATTTGACTCAAAAAATCCCCCACCTCGCGGAATTTGATGTTGGTCTGAATCTGCTCTAAATGCGTTTGTGTGCGCAACAGCACATCTGCCTCATCACCTTTGCCAGGACGGTTCAGCACCAAGTTACCGTTTTCCCAAACCTGCTCGCGTGAAACCAGCAGACGTTGGGCGCCTTTGCCCTCGGGCTTGAACGCCAACACATAGCGCCATTTGCAAGGATGATCCAACTCCTCGCTCAGTTCAATGTCAATCTCGACCTCTGGGTCACGACGGGCATGCAAACAACGCACTTTTGAAATGCCCCCGCGCTCTGCAATGGCGGCTTGCAAGCCGCCGCCTTTTGTCTTGCTGACATCGCGCAAAAAACGCAAGGCATCCATTAGGTTGGACTTCCCCGATGCATTGGGCCCTAGTATGTAAGACACACCGCGCAGGGGTACATCTAAGGTCTGAAAATTGCGCCAGTTCTTCAATCGGATGTTGGTGAGCAGCATGGGCTTGCCTTTGGCAATAAACAGTTATCGAGCGGCATTTTCCATCAGTGCCACCGTAAGTAGCTTGTATCCGCATGTAGGCGCGAAAATGCGCTTAGTCAGCCCTGCGCAAAAGGTGCGAAAAGCTGTCAAGCGGGTGCTTGTTACGGCAATGGTGCGCGCCAAGCTGGCCCTAAGCCCGCAACATCCCCAACAAGCCCGCCGTAGACCCATCCAGCCCCGTGGTGTCGCCACTCTCCAGGCGCGGGGCAATGTCTTTGGCCAGCACTTTCCCCAGTTCCACGCCCCACTGGTCAAAGCTGTTGATGCCCCACAGCGCGCCGCTGACGAACACGCGGTGTTCTTGCAAGGCGATCAATGCGCCCAGGGACGCGGGGGTCAGGTCGTCGAGCAGCAAGAAGGTGCTGGGACGGTTGCCCGGAAAGTGCTTGTGGCCACCGGCGTCCGACTTGCCCACCATCAGCGCCTGGGCTTGGGCCAGCACATTGGCCAGCAGCAGCGGGTGGTGGGCGTCCAGGGTGTGGCGCGCTTTTTTGACGGCCACAAACTCCACCGGCACCACGTCCGTGCCCTGGTGCAGCATCTGAAAATACGCGTGCTGGCCGTTGGTACCCGGTTCACCCCACAGCACGGGCGAGGTGCCAAAGGGCAGCGCCGCGCCGCTGGCGTCCACGCGCTTGCCGTTGCTTTCCATCTCCAGCTGCTGCAAATACGCGGGCAGGCGGCGCAGGGCGCTGTGGTAAGGGGCGATGGAGCGGCTGCTAAAGCCGTGGAGGTTGCGGTACCAGACGTCCAGCAGGCCCAGCCGCACCGGCAAATTGGCCTCTAAGGGCTCGCTGCGAAAGTGCTGGTCCATGGCGTGGGCTCCGGCCAAAAATTCGCGAAAGCCGTCCGCGCCAATGGCAATGGCCAGCGGCAAGCCAATGGCCGACCACAGCGAATAGCGCCCACCCACCCAGTCCCAAAAGCCAAAAGTGGTGGTGATGCCAAAGGCATTCGCAGCGGCCACGTTGGTGGTCAGCGCGGCAAAGTGGCGCGCCACGTCCACCCCGCCTGGGCTCTCAAACCAGCGCTTGGCGGACTGGGCGTTGGTCATGGTCTCGATGGTGGTAAAGGTTTTGCTGGCCACCACAAACAAGGTGCTGCTGGCTTTGAGCTTGGCCAGCGTGGCCGCCAGCTCGTGGCCATCCACATTGCTGACAAAGTGCAGGCGCTTGTCGGCGGTGGCAAAGGCGTCCAGCGCCAGCACCGCCATTTGCGGCCCCAGGTCCGAGCCACCAATGCCGATGTTGACGATGTCGGTGATGGCGCCGTCGGCGCGCACGCGCTCGGCAAAAGCCAGCATGGCGTCCAGCGTGCCGTGCACCTGCGCCAGTGCTTGCGCCTCATGGGCGCTGGCGGTGGCGGCATCGGCCGGGGCGCGCAAGAGCGTGTGCCAGACCTCGCGCTGCTCGGTGGTGTTGATCACTTTGCCTGCAAACATGGCGTCGCGGTGCGCCAACAGGCCGGACTCGCGCGCCAGCTGGAACAAGAGCGCCTGCGTGGCGGCGTCGATGCGATTTTTGGACAGGTCGGCGAACACCAGGGGTGCGGCCTGGCTGAACTGGGCAAAGCGCTGGGGGTCGGCGGCAAAGGCGTCGCGCAAGTCAAAGTCTTTGCCGCTGGCCTGATAAGCGGCATGCAATTGCGCCCAGGCGGGCGTGCGGTCACAGCGGGTGCGGGTCATGTGGGGCTCTTTCAGGGGCTAGGGCGGCGCTCAGGCCGCGAGCAACAGGTGTTCAAGTTTGACGGCGTCCACGCAGAAAGCGCGAATGCCCTCGGCCAGTTTTTCGGTGGCCATGGCGTCATCGTTCAAGGCAAAACGGAAGCTGCTCTCGTCAAAGTGCACGGGCGCAATGTCCGTCTGCTGCGCGGCGCTGGCGCTGAGGCAGTGCGTCAAGGGCGCCTCGGTGGCCGCCAAGATGGCCAGCAAATCGGGGCTGATGGTGAGCAAATCGCAACCGGCCAACGCGGTGATCTGGCCCAGATTGCGAAAGCTAGCACCCATCACCTCGGTGGCGATGCCGTGCCGCTTGTAGTAGTTGTAAATCTGGCCCACTGATTTCACGCCGGGGTCATTGACGCCCGCCATATCGGCTTCTACCCAGGCGGCACCAGCCGATTTTTTGTACCAGTCGTAAATACGGCCGACAAACGGCGAGATGAGTTGAACTTTTGCCTGCCCGCACGCCACGGCCTGGCAAAACGAAAACAGCAGGGTCAGGTTGGTGTGAATGCCTTCCCGCTCTAGCTGCGCAGCGGCCTGAATGCCTTCCCAAGTTGCTGCTACTTTGATCAGCACGCGCTCTGCTGCGATGCCTTGCGCCTGGTACAGGGCAATCAGGCGCTGGCCACGCGCCACGGTGGCGGCAGTGTCAAAGCTCAGGCGCGCATCCACTTCGGTGGACACGCGCCCAGGAATGAGGGACAAAATCTCGCAGCCAAAACGCACCAGCAAATGGTCCATCACCACGTCCAGCGCCTGGCCCCGGTGCTGCGTCACGGTGGCGCTTAGCAGTGGCGCGTAGTCGGGCTTTTGCACTGCCTTGAGAATCAGCGAGGGGTTGGTCGTGGCGTCTTGCGGTCTAAAGGCGCCGAGCTGCTTGAAGTCGCCGGTGTCGGCCACCACGGTGGTGAATTGTTTGAGCGCGTCGAGTTGATTCATGGGAGTTTTTTCCGGGGATGGGGTGAAATGTGCCTCGCGACCAAAAGGCGCTTGAATTATCAATGAAACAAAGTTACATTACCAGCGCGCATATTATGTAACTTATCAACAACCCTTCTTCTTTCAGACCCGTATGAGCTTCGACCTTGTTTTGTTTGGCGGCACTGGCGATCTGGTGTGGCGCAAGTTGATGCCCGCCCTGTTCCAGGCCTTTCGCCACGGCACGCTGCCCGAGGGCGGGCGCATCATCGGCGTGGGGCGCGACGGGCAGTCGCACGAACAGTACCGCGCACTGATCC
>JARXAU010000019.1 GCA_029865675.1 Rhodoferax sp. | reverse complement strand
ACAAAGTACTGGACAGCATTACTTCGAAGCTCGCGACTGCTGGTAAGGGGATGGATGACTTGCGGCGGGGCGCAGTGCTGGGCGGCACTGGTGCTATCAGTGCCAGTTTGGATAGGGGCCAATTAATTGACGCTGCTGCGGTGATTTACACCTACACCGCCGCCGCGATTGATGCAGGCCCTTTAAAGTCGCTGACTGGTGCCGCCAAGTGCGACGTGAAGGTGGTGCCGCTGAACTACAAAACGATTGGGGTTAGCGGCGAAAGCACCAATGCATCTGGCGTGCTTTTGCTTCCCTCCGGTGCAAACTGCACAGCCGCGGCAGGACTTGTTGCCTATGCAAAGGGAACCGACGTCCAGAAGTTGCGCACCCTCGCGAATCCAAGCGATGCAGAGACATTTTTGTTGGCTGCCTTTTACGCTGCGCAAGGCTATGCGGTGGTGGCCACGGACTACTTGGGATTCGCCAAGTCGACTTATTCCTACCACCCGTATCTGCACGCAGACTCGGAAGCTAGTTCTGTAATCGACTCTATCCGAGCCGCGCGCCGCGCCTCCACAACTCTCGCGGCACCGTTGTCCGGCAAGGTCATGCTGACCGGATATTCCCAGGGTGGCCACTCCTCCATGGCTGCGCACCGTGCGATTGAGCGCGACAACGCGGCTGAGATCAATGTGGTGGCGGGAGCGCATTTGGCGGGACCGTACAACATGTTGGGCTCCCTCAAATCGGAAGCTGTCATTGCGGGCTACCAGTTCTTCGTTCCCTACTTAGTTACTGCCTGGCAAAAAGTCTACGGTAACGTTTACTCGACTGCGTCTGAGGTTTTTAAGGTACCGTATTCCGGATACATTGAAAGCCTGTTGCCGAGTGCGGAGTACGACTACACGACGTTGATAACGAGTGGAAAGTTGCCTTACGGTCCAACGCCCACCCAAGCACGCGACGCGATGTTTAACCTCGACTACCTCACAGCATCACGGCAAAACAATAATTCTGGCTTGCTCGTGGCGGGTAAAAAGAATGATTTGTTGGGTTGGAGCCCTAAGTCCAAAGTTTTGTTGTGTGGTGGCGCTGGCGACCCCACAGTGCCGCCCGCGCTACACCAAGCGCCTATGAAGGCCGACTTTGACAGCCGCAATCTGACCAATGTGACAACGGTTGATGTCGACGTCTATGTAAGGGCGGCTTATGGAACGCCTGAAACTAACCCTGACTTTTATGCCAACTACCACGGCACCTATGAGCCAGCGTTCTGCCACGTGCAGGGAAAAGCGTTGTTTGACACCGCGAGCGCCAAGTAGTCTTTGAATTAAAGACCGAGCATCGCTGTAAAGCCTGCCCCTTGGAGGGCAGGCTTTTTTAATGGGAAAATTTAACCGCCGCTTCAGCATAAGTACGTGTTCGCCATTCTCGCTAACGATAGCGCAGCTTCATCACCAAGATACAAGTCGCCAGCGACACGGTAATCGCGTTGGCGACCACGATGGGCCAGGCGCCCAGCAGCAGGCCGTAGACCAGCCACAGGGCCACGCCCAGGGTGAAGGCGCTGTACATACTGAGCGAGATGCCGCTCACGTCTTTGGTTCGCAAAGTGTGCAGCACCTGGGGCACAAAGCTGGCGGTGGTCAGGGTGGCGGCGGCAGCGCCTATCCAGTCGGCAAGGGGCATCAATAGTCCTCAGAATCTTGGGCGGTCCAGTTCACCAGCGCGTCAAAAGCGGTGCGGGCGGCGTGGGCGTTAGGGTGGTTGGCAATGGCGACCAGCACGTAGCGTTTGCCGCTGGCGCCGTGCACAAAGCCAGCAATGGCGGTGACTTCGTTCAGGCTGCCCGTTTTCAGGTGCGCGCTGCCGGGTTTGGCGAACTTGGCGCGCTTGAGCGTGCCATCCACCCCGCTAATGGGCAGCGAGGCCATTAGCTCGGGCATGAGCGGCGAGCGGTAGGCGCTTTGCAGCAACTGGCCCAAGGCGCGCGCGCTAATGCGTTCTTGGCGCGAGAGGCCCGAGCCGTTGTCAAAGTTCAGCGGCTCAATGAAACCGTCTGTGGCGGCGTCCGCTGCCGCGCTGGTTTTGCTGGCCACGCGCTCTTGCCACCAGCGCTGCAGCACCGCGCGTGAAGCAGCCAGGCTGCCCACGCTGCCCGAGGCGTCACGCCCCAGCGTCAAAAACACCTGCTGCGCCATCACGTTATTGCTGTATTTGTTGATGTCGCGAATGATTTCTGCCAGCGGCGCCGAGCGCACTTCCAGCGCCGGGGGCACGGCCAACAGCGCGGCGGGCACCTGGCCGTAGCGCACCGTGCCGCTGAGCGCGCCGCCCATGCTGCGCCACAGGCCTTGCACCGCGCGCGGGGCGTAGCTGGCCGGGTCGGAGTAGGCGATAGACCAGACCTTTTCGCCGCAGTCGGCGGGGTAAGCCCCAGCAAATGCAATGCGCTGCGGGTCGGCCAGCGCGGCCTTTAGCGCGGCGCGGTAGTCGCCGCAGGAGCCTGTCTGCAGGGGCACCGTGTCCTGGGTTTGCACGCCCCACAAAGGCGGGTCAAACTGCACGTGGGCGATTCGGCGCGGCACATCGGGCGTGAAGGTCATCACCACCGTTTTATAGTTGATCAAGAGCGCGTCGGGATTAGCGTTGTAGGGGCGCAGCGGCTCGCCGTCAAAGGCGGCTGGGTCGGTGGTCACCGCCTCAAACGCGCTGTTGTCGAGCACGATGTCACCTTGAATGCGCGCAATGCCAATGCCTTGCAGGCGGCGCAGCAGCAGCCACAGGCGCTCAAGCACCAGCTTGGGGTCGCCCTGGCCCTGGATGTAGACATTGCCCGAGAGCACCCCGGCGCGCACCGTGCCGTCTACAAACACCGGCGTGGCCCAGATATAGGCCGGGCCTAGTAAGTCCAGCGCGGCATAGGTGGTTACCAGCTTGATG
This sequence comes from Rhodoferax sp., assembly GCA_029865675.1. Taxonomy (GTDB): domain Bacteria; phylum Pseudomonadota; class Gammaproteobacteria; order Burkholderiales; family Burkholderiaceae_C; genus Allorhodoferax. The sequence goes on along the minus strand of JARXAU010000019.1, from coordinate 3,986 downwards.
ACGGAGGCTGCTTGCATGGGCGCGGTCGCGCGGTGGGTCAGGCGCGGCGCTGCACTGGGGTTGTTGGCGTCCAGCACCAGCAGGGCCACGGCGTCTTGCGGCACCTTGGCGCGCGCCAGCTCGGCGTCTACCGCTGCTGGAATCTGCGCTTGCGCCAGTGCGCTGGCGCAGCACAAGGCGATCAGCAGAAGGTGGCGCAAGTACATGTCCGAATTATCGACGCCGCCCATGCATCAACAGGCTGTCGCGCCTGGCCAAACCCGTTGACACCCGTGCGGGGGCCAAGGCCGATAATCCCTGCATGTCTTTTCCTACCCCCGCAGCCTCGTCCGCGAGTGCCCCGCCCCGCCTGTCGCCCCAAGCCTTGGGCCTGCTGGCGGCGGTGGTGACGGTGACGATCTGGACCTCTTTCATTGTGATTGCCCGCGCCACGGCGGACCCGGCGCGCGGCGGCACCTTGACGCCGTTTGACATCGTTTATGCCCGCCTTGTGGGCGCGGGCCTGGTGTTGCTGCCTTGGGGCTGGTGGCTGTCGCGCAAGGCGCACTTGGCGGGCCAAGGCCGGGGCTCGCTGGGCGGGCTGTCGCCGCTGCCCCTGGCCATTACCGCGCGGGTGGGTGTTTTTGGTGGCTTGTTGTACGCCTTGCTGGCCTACAACGGCTTTGTGTTCGCTCCGGCAGCGCACGCTTCGGTGCTCTTGCCCGGCAGCTTGCCGCTGTGGACCACGCTGCTGGCCCTGTTGATTTTGGGCGACCGCATCAGCTGGGGCCGGGCGCTGGGGCTGGCGTTGATTGTGGGTGGCGATGTGCTGGTGGGCGGCGCTAGCTTGCTGCACGCTTTTGACGGCAGCGGCGTCTGGCGCGGCGACCTGCTGTTTATCAGCGCGGCCATGGCCTGGTCGGTCTACAGCGTGCTGGTGCGCCGCTATGCGCTGGACGCGGTGCGCGCCACGATTGCGGTCACCGCCATGGCCTTTGTGGTGTACGTGCCGGTCTACACCGTGCTGGTGCTGGGCGGCTGGGTGGGCGGCCATGTGTTTACCGCGCCCTGGCGTGAGGTGCTGTTCCAGATGGGCTTTCAGGGCGTGGGATCGGTGGTGGTGTCGGGCATTGGCTTTACCAAAATGATCCAGCACTACGGGCCGGTGCGCTCGACCATGATTACCGCCATCGTGCCGGGCTTGTCGGCGCTCTCGGCGGCCCTGTTTTTGGGCGAGCCACTGCCCTGGAACGTGCTGGCGGGCCTGGCGCTGGTGAGTGCGGGCATTGTGTTTGGCGTGCGCAAGGTGGCGGCGCGCGCGGTACCGGCCACCGCCTTGAAGGCCGCGCAGTGAACTTGCTGGCCTTTGACACCAGCACCGACGCGCTCTCGCTGGCCGTGGGCCGTGGCCTAGGCGCGCAGCAGCAGGTGTGGCAGCACAGCGGCCCCGGCGGCGCGCAAGCATCCAGCAGCCTGATCAACGCCCTCATGGACTTGCTGCACCAAGCGGACCTGCGCTTGGCCGATTTGGACGCGATTTGCTTTGGCAGCGGGCCGGGCTCGTTTACCGGGCTGCGCACCGCCTGTTCGGTGGCGCAAGGGTTGGCGTTTGGCGCAAACGTGCCGGTGTTGCCAGTGCCTTCTTTGCTGGCGCTGGCGCAGGCGGCGCGCAGCCATGCCGCGCCAGATGCCACCCAGGGCCGCGTCACCGCCCTGCTGGACGCCCGCATGGAAGAAATTTACGCCGCTAGCTACGCCTTTGACGGCGTGCTGTGGACCTTGTTGCAGGCGCCGTGTTTGGTGGCGCCGGAAGACGTGGTGAATTGGTCCTGCCTGAGCGCGCCATCCCCAGGTGCGCCGCTGTGGCAAGCTTTTGCGGGCAATGTGGTGGGTGTATACGGTGACCGTTTGCGCCTGGCGCCCGAGGATGTGTATGTCGCGGCCCTGCCCACGGCGGCCGCCATGTTGCAACTGGCCCCGGCGCTGCTGGCCGCTGGCCAGGCCGTGCCCGCCAGCCAGGCGCTGCCGCTGTATCTGCGTGACAAAGTGGCCAAAACCACGCTGGAGCGCGAGGCCGAGAAGGCCGACAAAGCCGACAAAGCCGACAAAGCCCAACTGCTGCCCCGCCAGGCCAGCGCCGCCCCGCATGCCTAAAGCGCCCGCTACCGGCCTGGCCGAGGCGCGCTTTGAGCCCCTGCGCCTGGAGCGTCTGGCGGCGGTGCTGGAGGTCGAGCAACGCGCCTACGCCCACCCTTGGAGCCGCACCAATTTTCAGGACGTGTTGCACAGCGGCTACCTGGCGCAAGTCCTCATGGCCGATGCCACCATCTTGGGCTACTTTGTGGCCATGAAGGGCGTGGACGAGGTGCACCTGCTCAACATCACCGTGGCGCCCGAGTACCAGGGCCAGGGCTGGGCGCATCTGATGCTCGAAGCGCTGGATATTTGGTCGCGCGGGCAAAACGCCGAATGGCTGTGGCTGGAAGTGCGCGTAGGCAACACCCGCGCGCGCCAGGTGTACGAGCGCCACGGCTTTCGCCAAGTGGGCCAGCGCAAAAACTACTACGCGGCAGGCCATAACCAACGCGAAGACGCGCTGGTGATGAACATGCGCCTGTGAAGCCCCGGCTTCCATAATCCCCCCATGCCTTTAGACCTCGACACCCGCCAGCGCGCCATGCTTTTGGAGATGGGCGTACACGTCTGGCTGCCGGGCACCGATTTCAGTGTGCAGGCGGCGCCAGCGGCAAGTGCGGCCACCCCGGCTGGCGCCGGTGCCCGCCCAACGGCGCCACCACCACGGGCCACCCCCACCCTCGCTCACGCCCCGGCTCCGGCTCCGGCTCCGGCCAACGCCAGGCACTCGGTCGCAGCGCTGGCGTCGCTGGCGGCTAGCGTCTCACCAGCAATCGCCACCTTGCAAAGCGCGGGCACGGCCAACGACCTGAGCCAAATCCACACCCTGGGCTGGGCCGCGCTACAGCAAACCGCTGCCGCCTGCCAAGCCTGCGGCCTGTGCGCTGGGCGCACCCACGGCACGCTGGGCACCTTGGCCGAAGGGCAAACTGCCCACTGGCTGGTGGTGGGCGACCCGCCGGACGAAGACGAAGACGCTGCAGGCCACCCCTTTGCCGCAGACGCGGGGCTCTTGCTGGACAACATGCTCAAAGCCGTGGGCGCCGCCCGTGCCAGCGCAGACCAGCCACCCGCTGCCGGCCTGGACGCCGCGCTGCTGGCCAACGTCACCGCCTGTCGCCCGCCCCATGGCCGCAACCCGCAGCCTGCGGAGTTGGCCCAGTGCGCGGCCTACCTGCAACGCCAAATCGCCCTGGCCCAACCCCGCGTCATCCTGGCCATGGGCCGTTTTGCCACCCAGCTGCTGCTGGCCGAACACCCCGAGGCGCTGGCCCTGCCCCTGGGCAAACAGCGCGGCACGGTCTACCGCTACCGGGGCATCCCGGTGGTGGCGACTTATACGCCCAAGGCCCTGCTGCGCAGCAGCCAAGACAAGGGCAAGGCATGGGCGGATTTGTGTTTGGCGGTGGAGGCGGGGCGGGCGGGTGTTGTGGGAACGCCGTAGTTAGCCGACGCGGTCTACCACTCGGCCAAAATCAGCGAGCTTTGGCGCCCCGGCGCAATAAGCTCAGGGCCAACAGGCCAGACGCCAGCATCAAAAACAGGCTCACGGCATTGAGCACCGGCGTGGCGCCTTCGCGCATGCGGCCGTACATCATCACCGTGAGTGGCGAGTCCGAGCCCACCAGCATGAGCGTGGTGTTGAAGTTCTCGAACGACATCAAAAACGAAATTGCCGCCGCGCCCACCAGCGCGGGCCGCAGGTAGGGCAGCGTGATGGTGCGCAGCACGGCGGCGCGGCTGGCGCCCAGGTTGTAGGCGGCTTCTTCTAGGGTGATGTCAAAGCGCTTGAGGCGCGCGCTAATGGTCAGCGTGGCCACCGAGATGGTGAAGGACAGCTGCCCCAGCACCACCAGCGCCAGGCCGGGGCG
>JARXAU010000188.1 GCA_029865675.1 Rhodoferax sp. | reverse complement strand
CACCAAGGCGCAGGTGGCGGCCTGGAAGCCGGGCGACACGCTGCTGCTGTCGGGCAAGCTGCTCACCGGCCGCGACGCCGCGCACAAGCGCATCCAGGACATGCTGGCCAAGGGCGAGAAACTGCCTGTGGACTTCACCGACCGGGTGATTTACTACGTAGGCCCAGTCGATGCGGTAGGCGACGAGGCAGTCGGCCCCGCCGGCCCCACCACCGCCACGCGCATGGACGGCTTTACCGAGATGATGCTCAGCCAAACCGGCCTGATCTCCATGGTGGGCAAAGCCGAGCGCGGCCCGGTGGCCATTGAAGCCATCAAAAAGCATCAAAGCGCTTACCTGATGGCCGTGGGCGGCGCCGCGTATTTGGTCAGCAAGGCCATCAAACACGCCAAGGTGGTGGGCTTTGCCGACCTGGGCATGGAAGCCATTTACGAATTTGACGTGGTCGATATGCCCGTGACGGTGGCAGTGGACTCCAGTGGCACCAGCGCCCATATCACCGGCCCGGCCGAATGGCAAAAGAAAATTGCCACCGGCGAGTTCAAGACCATCGGCATCCAATCGGTCTGACGCCCAACTGGTCTGCGTCCCCTTCCCGGCCCCATGCAGCCCATTGGCGTTTTTGACAGCGGCGTAGGCGGCTTGAGCGTGTTACAGGCCTTGCGCCTGGAACTGCCCTATGAGCGCTTTGTCTACGTGTCCGACGCAGGCCACGCGCCGTATGGGGAACGGGATGTCGCCCATGTGCTGCAGCGCTCCTTGGCGATTGGCGACTACCTGGTGCGCAGCCACGGCGTGCGCGCGCTGGTGGTGGCCTGCAACACCGCCACCGCCGCCGCAATAGCCGCCTTGCGCGCCGCACACCCGGCGCTGCCCATCGTGGGCATTGAGCCCGCGCTCAAGCCCGCCGCAGCCCACAGCCGCACCGGTGTGGTGGGCGTGCTGGCCACGCGCGGCACGCTGGCGAGCGACAAGTTTCAGGCGCTGCTACAGGCGCAGAGCGCCCAAGTGCGCTTTGTGCTGCAAGCCTGCGACGGCCTGGCCGCCGCCATAGAGCACGACGACAAATCCCAAATCCGCGCACTGTGCGCGCGCTACACAGGCGGCATGGGCCACTTTGGCGCTGCGCCCGGCGCCATAGACACCGTGGTGCTGGGCTGCACCCACTATGCGTTTGCCACAGCCGCACTGCAAACGCTGCTTGGCCCCGATGTCCGCTTGTTGGATGCGGGGCAGCCGGTGGCGCAACGGACGCGGAGTTTGCTCAGCAATGAAAACAAGCAGAATTTCGCGATTGCCGCAGGCGACAAAACAAGCGCCTGGGTCGATCTATGGACCACGGGGGCAGTCAACACACTGCAGGACACAGCCCAACGCTGGCTCACCGGCACTGCCCCTGCGCGTTTTATGGAACTGGGTTGAGAGGTATGGCCTGTCCGACAGGAATCGAACCTGTGACCTACAGCTTAGAAGGCTGTTGCTCTATCCAACTGAGCTACGGACAGTTTCGGATAAAAAATGCCGGAAACAAAAAAGCCAAAGGCGGTGCTTTGGCAAAAATGGTGGTCGGGGCGAAAGGATTCGAACCTTCGACCCTCTGGTCCCAAACCAGATGCGCTACCAGGCTGCGCTACGCCCCGACTTGTCCGATTCTAACCGCCCATCGCAGGCGGGAGAATGCTCGGCCCTGCGAAACTTCCGGCCACCGTCGAGCAGTCCGCTGATTTTTATGGCGCTACCTCCCCTGTACTGGCTCCAGCCGGATGATCCGTTCCCCCCCGTGCAACACGCGTGGAACAGTGATTCTGATGCGCCTGGACTGCTGGCGGCCGGCGCAAGCTTGGCGGTGTCTCGCTTGCAAGCTGCTTATGAGCAAGGCATTTTTCCTTGGTACAGCAAAGGCCAACCCATTTTGTGGTGGAGCCCTGACCCACGCATGGTTCTGCGAGTCGCCGATTTCCGGCTGCACCGCTCATTGCGCAAGACACTTCAACGGTTTGCCATCAACACTGGTTGTGAAATCCGAATAAACACCGCTTTTGAAGTGGTCATCCGTAAGTGCGCCAACGCGCCGCGCGGCAAGCAGACCGGCACTTGGATTTTGCCGCCCATCATTGATGCCTATTGCGCCTTGCACGCCCAAGGCCTGGCCCACAGCGTCGAGACGTGGGTAGAGGGCCAACTGGTGGCCGGGCTCTACTGCGTGGCCATTGGGCAAGCGGTGTTTGGCGAGTCGATGTTCAGCGAGCGCAGTGATGGCTCCAAAATTGCACTTGCCGCCTTGGTAGCCTTGTGCAAACACAACGGTGTTGCGCAGCTCGATTGCCAGCAAAATACCTCCCACTTGGCCTCACTGGGTGCGAAGCCGATGGAGCGCGAAAGGTTTGTCGCTGCAGTGGCACAGGCAGCGAAAGCGCCCGCCATGGATTGGCATTTTTCACCCGAGCTTTGGAAACCGCTTTTGTTGACTGACTGACCCGCCCATGAGTCCGACATGACATTCCTCAAAGACCTGCCCCTGCAAGCCCTGCAGTTCTATTCCACTGCGCCCTACGCGTGCAGTTATCTACCCGCCAGACAGGCCAGATCGCAAGTTGCAACGCCCAGCCACCTGATCGATACCACCTTGTATTCAGGGCTGGTGGCCGATGGTTTTCGCCGCAGTGGCATGTTCACCTACCGTCCCCATTGCGATGGCTGCCAGGCCTGCGTGGCGCTGCGTGTGCTCGCCGCACCGTTCCAAGCAAACCGAAGCCAGCGGCGGGCATGGAAACAGCACGAGAACCTAGAGACGCGTGTTTTGCAGCTCGGCTACGTGGCCGAACATTACGCGCTCTACCTGCGCTACCAGCAGCGTCGCCACGCCGGGGGCGGTATGGAAGAAGACAGCGTGGACCAGTACACCCAATTCCTGTTGCAAAGTCGCGTCAACTCTCGGTTGGTGGAGTTTCGCGAGCCCGCAAGCCAAGGCAAAGCGGGCGCGCTCAAGATGGTGTCCATCCTCGATGTGTTGGTGGACGGCTTGTCTGCGGTGTACACCTTCTATGAGCCCAGTGCCCGGACCAGCTATGGCACCTACAACATACTTTGGCAAATAGAGCAGGTAAGGCAACTGAAACTTCAGTTTTTGTACCTCGGCTACTGGATTGAGCACAGTCACAAAATGAGTTACAAGCTGCAATACCAACCCGCCGAGCTCCTCATCGACGGGAGCTGGAAGAGCGCGCACGGCATAACGGCGCAAACGAATTGAAGAAATGAACCGATCTGATCCAGACCACACCGTCGCTCCTTCTGTGCAAGTAATTGAGCGCATGTTCACACTGATAGACGTGCTGGCCTCCCGTGAAGATGCGATGACGCTGAAAGAAATCAGCGAAAAAGCTGGCCTTCACCCATCGACTGCGCACCGCATCCTGAACGATTTAGTGCTTGGCCGCTTTGCTGATCGCCCCCAGCCGGGCAGTTATCGCTTAGGCATGCGGCTCCTGGAACTGGGCAATCTGGTCAAGGGCCGGTTGAATGTGCGCGATGCAGCCATCGTGCCGATGCGAGAGTTGCACAAGCTCACCCAACAACCGGTCAACCTAAGCATGCGCCAAGGCGACGAGATCATTTATGTGGAGCGCGCCTTTAGCGAGCGCTCGGGCATGCAAGTGGTACGCGCCATTGGTGGACGTGCGCCTTTGCATCTCACGTCAGTGGGAAAATTGTTTTTGGCCGCCGATGACCCGCATCGGATTCGCGCCTATGCCACGCGTACCGGCCTGCAAGGACATACCAAAAACAGCATCACCGAACTGGCAACGCTAGAGCGTGAGCTCTCGCGGGTACGCCAGTCGGGCCAGGCCAGTGACAACGAGGAACTTGAACTCGGCGTGCGCTGTATGGCCGCGGGAATTTACGATGACCAGTCCAAACTGGTGGCAGGGTTGTCTATCTCGTCACCCTCTGGCCGGATGGACGATGCGTGGATGCCCAAACTCAAAGAAACTGCTCGGGGAATTTCCGAGACCTTAGGTTACCGGGGTGCAACCTAAACCGCACTTTCGGGTCGCTGAGGGCGACATCCGAAGCTAGTTAAGTTGGGTTTCCGGCTCCAGCGTGATAGCGGCCAGAGGCGTGCCACGCGGGGAAACGGCGGACGGATTGGACTCCACCCAGCGGCGAACTCGCTCGGCGTCGCCAATCCGACTGAACTTTCCAGCGGAGTCCAAAAACACCATGATCAACTTGCGACCGGCCACTTTGGCCTGCATCACCAAGCACTGACCTGCCTCAGAGATGTACCCAGTCTTTTGCAAGCCAATGTCCCAGGCGGGGCTCTTCACCAAACGGTTGGTGTTGTTGTAGCGTAGGGTACGCTTCCCAACTTCCACCTCGTAACCCGGCGAGGTGGACAATTCGCGCAACGTTGCGTTGCCGTACGCATAGCCCACCAAAGTGGCAAGATCAGTGGCGCTGGATTGATTCCTGCTCGACAGCCCCGTGGGTTCGAAGTAACTTGTGGCACGCATGCCCAATGCGTTCGCCTTGGCGTTCATCAGGTTTACAAATACGCCCAAACCACCCGGGTAAGTACGCCCCAGGGCGTGTGCGGCACGGTTTTCACTCGCCATCAATGCCAAGTGCAACAGCTCACCGCGCGACAGCACGGTCCCCACACCCAGCCGCGAGCGGCTTCCCTTTTCTGTGTCAACGTCCGCTTGGGAAATAGTAATGAGCTCGTCCATGGGCAGCTTTGCTTCGCTCACCAACACACCGGTCATGAGTTTAGTGATAGAGGCAATCGGCAACACCGCGGACTCGTTCTTTTGCAGCAAAATCTCCCTGGTGTCTTGGTCAATCACCAGCGCTACGCTGGACCTGAGCGCCAAGTCGTCATGGGCGCTGTGCAACCCTGCAAGCTCGCCAAAAGACGGCTTTGCGGGAGCCACCGCGATGCGTCTGGTCTCGCGCTTTACCGCAGGCTTCACTCTAGCAACCCGCTTTAACTTGGGATTAGATTTTGGTCGAGAGGCTGATACAGCCTTCGGAGCAGATTTCACTCTGGCAGTCGGCTTCATCTTGGGAACAAGCTTCGCGCTGGCGCTGCGATTACCGTTGCCGGCACTGGTCTTGTCGTTTGGCGCTGCCAGAGCGTCGGCCCCAGCCCAAACAACCAGGGATGCGGCTACGAAAACCCAAGTAATGATTGTTTGATGCAATTTGACTTCCAACTGAAATGATCGGGTCCTCGCAGCGCGGCGAGCTACGCCTTAAGGAGCGCCGCCCAGTTTAACCAAAAAACGTGATAAATCAAGTACTTGCAGCCTAAACATAAAGCATCTCCGCGCAAACCGAGCACTACGATGCGCGACAGGAAGTTCAGCCTTGCTTGCCCGGAGTATTTGCGCGCTTTCGAAAAGACCCTTGGTACTGCAAATCAGCGGTGCATGCCGCGCTCATCCGGCTCGTCGGTAGAGGTACTGATCACGCTGGTATGGATGCCTTTGAACTTTCGTATGGCGTAAACCACATAGCCGCTCATACCGTAGGCCACAAAAACGCCAAACATCACCGTTGGCGGGTCGATATTGATGATCGCAATGCCCAAAGCGATCATCACGATCACGGCAAAAGGCACGCTTTGCTTCATGCTCACGTCCTTGAAGCTGTAAAAAGGCACGTTGGTGACCATGGTCAGACCAGCGTAAAGCACCCAAGCGAATGCGAACCATGACACGCTCGCCGCAGGGATTCCACGGTCAGTACACCACCACATGAAACCAGCCACCAAGGCAGCAGCAGCGGGCGAAGGCAGGCCCTGAAAGTAACGCTTGTCCACGACATTGGTATTGACGTTAAAGCGGGCCAGGCGCAAGGCGGCGCAAGCGCAGTACACGAATGCGGCAAACCATCCCCATTTGCCCAAACCTTTAAGCACCCAGACATAAGAAACAAGGGCTGGCGCGGCGCCGAACGACACCATGT
>JARXAU010000085.1 GCA_029865675.1 Rhodoferax sp. | reverse complement strand
CTGCGGCATTTGCCAGCGGCGCACGGCTGGTATTGATGGACACACCCTTTGCTGCCTTGGACCAGGCGTCCGTAAACTGCGTGCGCCAATGGCTGGAGCGCTTAGCGCGCAGCCCCAATCGTGCCTGCGTGATTGCTGACTACCAAGCGCCCATTGCTCTGCCGCTAAAACAGTCGCTGTGTTTGCAACACGGCGCGCTCAAAACGGTATGAACGTGCTTTTACTGGGACTGAATTTTTGATGAACACGCTGATTTTGTTTGCCATTCTGGCCTTTACCTTTCAATCGCGCAGAGCCTGGGAACAGCGCCAACGTATCACCCTTTTGGGCCGCTATCTGCGCAGCTTTCAGATCGAGACTCTGATGGAGACGCTTACCCAGGGTTATTTGCGAGCCATGGGGGAAACCGATCTGGAGCGTCGCCGTAGCGTTTGGCACTTTTTGGAACAACACGAGCACACAGTGGGAAGACAGCTTGAGCAACTGGTGAAGGACGTGGACAAGTCCGAGGGTGCCAACTGGAGGGCCAGCACATTGCCGATCAGCTTGCCTTTGTCCGTGCACTGGCTGCCCGGCGCCAGCTTTGATTTTCGCGTGCTGTTGCGGGTGCATGCGCAAGGTATTGCCGATGGCATCGCAAACGTGGATCAGCTCACCGATAGGGACAGAGCATTTCGCCTCAGTGCAGAACTCTTGTTGCTGCAGCACAGCTGCCATTGGTTTTGCCGCTCTAAGACGGTGGCGTCAGCCCGCATGTGGACACGCCACAGGACCCGCTATTTACAGCTTCTCGCAGCCGTGTCACCTACTACACGCAAGGCTTACCAGCAGGCCCTAGCAGCCAGACCCACCGACTAAACCTCCAATGACCATGCCGCTCGCCGGTTGCATTGCCTGGGCCAGGTGCACCATTAAACCGGTTTGACTGGCTCAGCGCTGCGCAAGCGGATGTGCAACTCCCGCAACTGCTTCTCATCCACCGGGCTGGGTGCTTGGGTTAGCAAACACTGCGCCCGCTGGGTTTTGGGGAAGGCGATCACGTCGCGGATCGATTCGGCGCCGGTCATCAGCGTCACCACGCGGTCCAGACCAAAGGCCAGGCCACCATGCGGCGGCGCGCCGTATTGCAGGGCGTCGAGCAAGAAGCCGAACTTGAGCTGCGCTTCTTCGGGCGTGATCTTCAGGGCGTCAAACACTTTTTGCTGCACATCGGCTCGGTGGATACGCACCGAGCCGCCGCCCATTTCCCAGCCGTTTAGCACCACGTCATAGCCTTTAGAAATGCATTTCTCTGGCGCGGTGACCATCCAGTCCTCATGACCGTCTTTAGGCGCAGTAAACGGGTGGTGCGTGGCGGTGTAGCGCTGTGCTTCTTCGTCGTACTCAAACATCGGAAAGTCCACCACCCACATCGGCCGCCAGCCGGTCTCGAAAAGGCCATTTTTCTTGCCAAACTCGCTATGGCCAATCTTGATCCGTAGTGCGCCAATGGCGTCGTTGACCACCTTGGCCTTGTCGGCGCCAAAGAAAATAAGGTCACCGTCCTGGGCGCCGGTACGCGTCAGCACTTCAGCGAGGGCTTTGTCGTGGATGTTTTTGACAATGGGGCTTTGCAAACCAGGCCACCGCGAGGGGCCATCTAGGCACGGACCCTTGGAGATGTCGTTGACCCGGATGTAGGCCAGACCCTTGGCACCGTAAATCTTGACGAACTCGGTGTAGGCGTCGATCTCACCGCGGCTGATGCCGCCGACCTCGGTGGAGCCACCGGGCACACGCAGCGCCACCACACGGCCGCCTTTCATGTTGGCTGCACCGGCAAACACCTTGAAGTCCACGTCGGCCATCACGTCAGTCAGCTCGGTGAACTGCAGCTTGACACGCAAATCCGGCTTGTCCGAGCCATAGATGTGCATCGCGTCGGCATGGCTCATGACCGGGAAATCACCAAGGTCCACACCAATCGTGTTTTTGAACACCGTCGTGATCATGCCCTGGAACATATCGCGAATCTCTTCTTCGCCCAAAAACGAGGTCTCTATATCAATCTGCGTGAACTCGGGCTGGCGGTCAGCGCGCAGGTCTTCGTCGCGAAAGCACTTGGTGATCTGATAGTACCGGTCAAACCCAGCCACCATCAGCAACTGCTTGAACAACTGGGGCGATTGGGGCAGCGCAAAAAACTGACCGTCATGCACGCGGCTGGGCACCAGATAGTCGCGCGCGCCCTCGGGCGTGCTCTTGGTCAGCATGGGCGTCTCAATGTCGACAAACCCGTTGGCATCGAGGAACTTGCGCACTTCCATAGACACGCGGTAGCGCAGCATCAGATTGTTTTGCATGTAGGGGCGGCGCAGGTCCAGCACCCGGTGCGTCAGGCGCGTGGTCTCGGACAGGTTGTCGTCGTCAATCTGGAAGGGTGGCGTCACCGAGGGGTTGAGCACGATCAGCTCGTGGCACAGCACTTCAATTTTTCCGCTTTTGAGGTTTTCATTGACCGTGCCTTCGGGGCGCGCGCGCACCAAGCCCTTGATCTGCACACAAAACTCGCTGCGCAGGCCTTCCGCTGTCTTAAACATCTCGGCACGGTCGGGGTCGCAGACCACTTGTACATAGCCCTCGCGGTCACGCAGGTCAACAAAAATAACTCCACCGTGGTCACGGCGGCGGTTTACCCAGCCGCACAGCGAAACGGTTTGGCCCAGAAGGGCATCGGTCACGAGACCGCAATAATGGGAGCGCATGGCCATGGCGTGCTTTCGGGGCCCCAGTGGGGCGATCAAAAAAGGATTAGGAATTTGGGGTCGGCTGGGTCACGGGTGCGGCATGCACCGTTGGGGACACCGAGCCCATGGAGATCACATAAGTGAGCGCTTCGTCCACGCTCATGTTGAGCTCAATTACCTCACTGCGGTGCAGCAGCAAAAAGTAGCCACCGGTGGGATTGGGTGTGGTGGGCACATACACGCTGACGAAATCGCCGCCCAGCTGATGCGCCACTTCTCCATCGGGCAGCCCGGTTTGAAACGCAATCGTCCAACTGCCTTGGCGTGGAAACTGCACCAGCAAAGCCGTACGAAATGCGTTGCCATTGCTGGAAAACAGCGTGTCTGAAACCTTCTTGACGCTGTTGTAAATCGACTTGACTACCGGGATGTGAGTGAACATCCGGTTCCAATGCTTGAGCCACCATCGCCCCGCCACATTGGAAACCAAAGCGCCCGTGAGCAACATAAAGCCGAGCACAAGCACCACACCCAAGCCTGGAATGTGACGAAGACGCTCCAGGGACGCAGCAGCGGAGTCGGATGAAACGGCCGCCAGCGCAGACAAAAAGCTGCCAAGCAACCCATCGAGCACACTGACCATCCAAAGCAAAACCCAAATAGTGATGGCTAAGGGGAGCCACACCATCAAACCAGTGAGTAGGTATTTTTTCAACGGCACGGCCAGTCCAGTAATAGAGTTAACGCCAACGCGTTCATGCAGATGCGGCGGGGGCCGGACCGCTGGCGGCCGGCACCGCCGTCGGTGCTGCCGTGGGGGCACCGGCTCCGGTTGCCGGAGCTTTAGTTGCCGTCAACGGGCTGGGGGGAGTGTCAGGCGCGGACGCTGCGGCCGCTTCGGCGGGCACAACCGGAGCGCCCTGAGCGTCTGGCTTGGCTGCGCCGCCATTGGCGTCGCCGCGAAAATCTGTTACGTACCAGCCAGAGCCTTTGAGCTGGAAGCCTGCTGCAGTGACTTGCTTTTTGAATTCCGCCTGTCCGCAGCTAGGGCACTCGGTCAGCGTGTCGTCGGACATCTTTTGGAGCACGTCCTTCGCAAATCCGCAGGCGTCGCATTTATAGGCGTAAATCGGCATGGCGTGGGGGACCCTGGCGGTCAAGTGGCAAAGCTTACGATTATAAGTCGACGCCTCGTCACTACCGTAGCCACCACAGCAGCTGTGCGCCCAGCGCACCCAGTACAAAACCGCCGACGATGTAGGCCACCGCATGCAGCAAACGTTGGGTACGCCTTTGCTCCACAACCAGCTGCTCCAAAAGCCGGTGTGTTTTTGGATCGGCGCCGCCCCGCTGCAGATACGACTGAAGCAGCAAAGGCAAATCAGGAAGGATCTTGGCATAGCGCGGCGCCTGCGCTTTCAGCTCGGTCCACAGCCGCTGCGGCCCCACCTGCTTAAGCATCCACTGCTCCAAAAATGGCTTGGCAGTGGCCCACAAATCCAAGTCTGGGTCAAGGTCTCTGCCCAGGCCCTCGACATTCAGCAAGGTTTTTTGCAAGAGCACCAACTGTGGCTGAATCTCGACCTGGAAGCGCCTCGAAGTTTGAAACAAACGCATAAGCACAAGCCCCAGGGAAATCTCCTTCAAGGGCCTGTCAAAGTAAGGTTCACAAACCGCCCTGACCGCCGCTTCAAGCTCATCCACACGGGTCGCCGCTGGCACCCAACCCGATTCGATGTGCAACTCGGCCACGCGCTTGTAATCACGGCGAAAAAATGCAACAAAGTTTTGCGCCAAGTACTCCTTGTCCACCTCGGTGAGGGTGCCGACGATGCCAAAGTCCAAGGAGATGTAGCGACCAAAGGTTTCGGGCGCCAAACTGACCTGAATATTGCCAGGGTGCATATCGGCGTGGAAAAACCCATCACGAAACACCTGGGTGAAAAACAACACCACGCCGTCGCGCGCGAGCTTCTGGATATCCACGCCCGCTTCGCGCAGTCGACCTACTTGGCTAATAGGTACACCGTGCATACGCTGCATCACCAACACGTCAGTAGTGCAAAAGTCCCACAGCATTTCCGGGATCAACACCAAGTTAAGACCCTCCATATTGCGACGCAACTGGGCGGCGCTGGAGGCCTCGCGCACCAGGTCAAGCTCGTCGTGCAGGTACTTGTCAAATTCCGCAACCACCTCGCGGGGCTTGAGTCGCCTGGCGTCTGCCGAAAGACTTCCAACGATTTCAGCCATCAGGCGCATGAGTCCGAGGTCTTTGTCCATCGCCGCAAGCATGCCTGGGCGCAAGACTTTGACGGCGACTTCACGCTCAACTCCGTTTCGCTGGCGCAACACGGCGAAATGCACTTGAGCAATGGAGGCACTGGCCACCGGCGTGTGCTCAAAGGACACGAACAGATCGGCCAGCGGTTTCCCCAAAGCACGCTCAATGGCGGCCACAGCGACTTCAGACGGAAAGGGAGGCACGCGGTCTTGCAACTTGGCGAGTTCGATGGCGATGTCCGGAGCCAGCAAGTCGCGTCGCGTGGAAAGAACCTGGCCGAGCTTGACAAATATGGGGCCCAGGTCTTCCAAAGCCTGTCGGATACGCACGCCGCGCGAGGAATCCAAGCGCCGCCCGATGGACAGCAGGCGCGCCAAGCGCCGTAGCCCCGGCTGGGGAAGCCTTTCTAGCAGTAGTACGTCTAAACCGTAGCGCAGCACCACACGCAAAATTGCCCAACCGCGCAGCAGGCGGCTCATGGGCTGCTTTCGGTGGGGGCTGTGGGGGTTGAGGAGTTGCGGCGCTGGGCTACAAAATGTTGCAGGCCCTGCGCAAGCTTGCGGCAGTTTTCGACCACCAAGTGGGCTGGGACATCCCCCACAATACGAGCCAAATCTCCCTCTGCATCCCAGCGAACGTGATCAGTGATCCAGTTTACTTCTGCCGCGAGTTGCACGTCGCCTTGAATATGCACCTCAGGTTTGCCGCTCTGTAGCAAACCTTGCACCAAGGCCGCTGGTGAGACATCCGTTAACGTCAGCACCAAGTCTGCAACCGCGTCGTGCGGGGCCAAGTCGAGCAAACCCGCCGGCGTCAATACAACCTTAAAGTTCAAACTTTTCCACTGCACCATGATTGCACGGCCTCTTTGCCGCGCCAATCTCGCGGTGGCCTGCGGCTCTTGCATCAGGACGTGATTGATCAGCAAAACGACGCGGCGCTGAGACTCGTCGACAACCCAAGCTGGCAGGGTAAACGGAAACTTAAAGTCTTGCAAAAAGCTTTGCAGCATAGAAAAAGGGGACTGTGTTGCCATAGTCCCCATTATTCCCGATGTAGCTGCCTACAGGCCCACAGCCTGCGGTGAATCGGAGTGCTCGCGCGCGACTTGCTGTTATTGCAAGGCCTGGACGCCAGCCACCAACCAGCCGCCACCGCTTTTGGGCTTGGTCATGTTCCAAACCTCGCGAAACGGCGTGGGGCTTGCGTTCGCATCTTCACGGATCATTCCAGTGAACTCCACGCTCGCTAGGTATTCATCAGCCAACTCTTCGATGCCCAGCAAACGCGCGTCCAGAGCCTGAACGTCGGTTTGGTTGGGTTGCGTGCCGGTGTGGATTTCACGCTCGCTGAGCTGGGTTTTGATCTCGGTCAACATGCCGTCGGTCATCATCGCGCGCAGACTGCTGATATCGGATTTGTCCCAAGCCGCTTGCAAGGTGATGAAGTTAGCCTTAGCCGCTTTGATAAAGCCTTCGGAATCGAAACCAGAGGGGACGCCCCAAGCTTGTGCACCCGAAAGCGCCGACCCGATCATGGAACCTGTGGTACCGGTCGCAGCAGGTTTACTGTCGTAATACGCGGTGTTTTGCTCCCAGGGGCGAGCCGATGCGTCGTTACCCACGTTTTCTGGAAGATAAGGGCGCTGCTCTACCCCCCCCATGTTTCCGGCACCTTGAAAGGCAAACGGGCTCGACTGCGCTCTGCGACGGCGCATGAAGTAGCCGACCGCCATCGCCACACCAAACGCGAGCAAGGCGAACATCAGAATTTGCCCAAAGCCCTCACCCAGACCCAAGGAGCTCGCCAGCCAAGCCAAGCCCAAGCCTGCGGCCAAACCACCGAGCATGGCGCCCCATGGGCGGCGCGGTGCTGCGGGCGCCGCTGCGTTCGCGGGGCGCGCAGCCGTGTTGCCCGCGCTTTGGGCCGGCGCTGCTTCGCGCTGCGTCACATTGCTTGATTGCTTGCCCATGGACTTGCCGCCACCCAGTCGCGCAGCCTCGGCGTTTACGCCAGCAAAGAGCAAAAACGCTGTCAACACCAAACTTAACCACTTCATATTGAGTTCTCCAAAAATTAGATGCACCTTACGCAAACTAAAGGGTAGGTGCGGTCAGTTTCCCAAACCACAAGTACCAAATTACCTTGCTAGCACTTGATTCCAACATGCAGCGCGGCAATACCGCCGGTGAGGTTGTGGAAGTCCACATGGCCGAAACCCCCTTTGTGCATCATGGCTTTAAGCTCTTTTTGCCTTGGGTGCATGCGAATCGACTCGGCGAGGTAGCGGTAACTGGCATCGTCACCTGCCACCCACTTGCCCAGTTGGGGCAAGACTTGGAAGGAATACCAGTCGTACAGTTTTTCCAACGGCGGTGCCACTTTGGAAAACTCCAGCACCAGGAGCTTGCCTCTGGGCTTGAGCACGCGGCACATCTCCGCCAATGCTGCGTCCTTGTGCGTCATGTTGCGCAAGCCAAATGCCACGCTGACCAGGTCGAAATAGGCATCCGAGAAGGGCAGCTTTTCAGCATCGCACACCACCGTGGGCAGCAAAACGCCCAGGTCAAGCAGCCGGTTGCGCCCCGTGCTGAGCATGGCTTCGTTGATGTCGGTGTGCACCACCTGGCCGGTTTTGCCTACTTTTTTGGAAAACGCCAGCGCCAGGTCGCCCGTGCCAGCGGCGATGTCCAGCGCCTTTTGGCCCTCTTGCAAATTAGCCACCACCAGGGTGTAGGCCTTCCAGGCGCGGTGCAGGCCGCCGGACATCAGGTCATTCATCAGGTCGTATTTGGGCGCGACCGAGTCGAACACGCCGCGCACGTGGCGGGCTTTTTCGGTCTCATCGACCGACTTGAAACCAAAGTGGGTTTGGGACATGGCTTGGTGCTTCGGTAAAAAGGGGTGGGCCGCCGTCAATGGCTTGCGCAGCCGTGGCCCGCAGGCGCGGGCATGGGGCCGTCACGGTCGCGCCCGGCGGCTTGCAGGCGCTGTTCGTATTGCTGCCACAGGCTGGCCTCTTGCGAGCCCAGAAAATACAGGTAATCCCAAGAAAAAATACCGCTGTCGTGGCCATCCGAAAACGCGGGTTGCACCGCGTAGTTGCCGACGGGCTCCAGGCCAGTGAGTTCCACTAGGCGTTTGCCAGTTTGCAGCACTTCCTGGCCCTCGCCGTGGCCCTGTACTTCGGCGGACGGGGAATACACCCGCATCAGCTCAAACGGAATGCGAAAACTCGCGCCGTCGGAAAAGCTGATTTCCAGCACGCGCGATTGGCTGTGGGCGGTAATTGCCTGGGGGGTGGGTGCGTCTTTTTTCAGTCCGGCCATGGTGTGTCTTGGTCTTGGTTTGGTTGCGCCAGAGCCTACACCAGCACGCGCTCAATGCCACCGGCATTGGCGATTCGCACATAGTGGGGCAGCCATTCCTTGCCCAAAATCTGATTCGCCATTTCGACCACGATGTAGTCAGCCTCCAGCAAGCCGTTATTGAGGTCGTTGCCATAGCGGCTCAGGCCTTGCAGGCAACTCGGGCAGCTGGTCAAGATTTTGGTGACCGTCGGCGTGCCCGGTGCAGCACCGGTCAGCACCGCCAGATCAGCCTCGCCCTGGCGCAGCTCTTCCTCTTTGCGAAAGCGGATTTGGGTGGAAATGTCGGGCCGGGTAACGCCCAGGGTGCCGGACTCGCCGCAGCAGCGCTCGTTCTTGAGCACCGCATCGCCCACCAAGGCCTTGACGGTTTTCATGGGGTCTTGCAGCTTCATGGGGCTGTGGCAGGGGTCATGGTACAGGTACCCAGCGCCCGCGCCACCTTGAGGCACGAGCGTGATGCCCTTCTCCAGCAAATATTCGTGGATGTCGATGATGCGGCTGCCCGGAAATATCTTGTCGAACTCGTATCCCTGCAACTGGTCGTAGCAGGTGCCGCAGCTCACCACCACGGTTTTGATGTCCAGGTAGTTCAGTGTATTGGCCACGCGATGGAAGAGCACCCGGTTGTCGGTGATCATCTTCTCGGCTTTATCAAACTGGCCACTGCCGCGCTGGGGGTAGCCGCAGCACAAATAGCCGGGCGGCAGCACGGTTTGCACCCCCGCGTGCCACAACATGGCCTGAGTCGCCAAGCCCACTTGGCTAAACAGCCGCTCCGAGCCGCAGCCGGGGAAGTAAAACACGGCCTCCGTCTCGGATGTGGTGGTTTGCGGATTGCGGATGATGGGCACGTAGTCCGCGTCTTCAATGTCCAAAAGCGCGCGCGCCGTCTTTTTGGGCAGGCCGCCAGGCATCTTTTTGTTGATGAAGTGGATGATTTGCTCTTTGATAGGCGGCGCGCCCACCGAAGCTGGGGGCTTGGCGGTCTGCGCCTTGGCAAACACCCGCAACACGTCGTTGGCCAGGCGCTGCGCCTTAAAGCCCACGCCCACCATGGCCGCACGGGCGATCTTGATGGTCTCGGGGTGGGTGGCGTTCAAAAAGAACATGGCCGCTGCATTGCCAGGGCGAAAGCTCTTTTGGCCCATTTTGCGCAGCAGGTTGCGCATATTCATGGTCACGTCGCCAAAGTCGATTTTTACCGGGCAGGGGCTTGCGCACTTATGGCACACGGTGCAGTGGTCGGCCACGTCCTCAAACTCTTCCCAGTGGCGAATGCTGATGCCGCGGCGCGTCTGCTCTTCGTACAAAAAGGCCTCCACCAGCAAGGAGGTGGCCAGAATCTTGTCGCGCGGGCTATAGAGCAAATTGGCGCGCGGCACATGGGTGGCGCACACCGGCTTGCACTTGCCACAGCGCAGGCAGTCTTTGATGGAGTCCGCAATGGCGCCAATATCGCTCTGCTGCATGATGAGCGACTCGTGGCCCATCAGGCCAAAAGAAGGCGTGTAGGCGTTTGTCAGGTCCGCGTAGGTATGCGATTGCGTCCCAGCGCTGCGTTCGGCGGTTTGCACCGCCATGGAAGGCTGGCGCAGCAGCTTGCCCTTGTTAAACCGCCCTTCAGGGTCCACGCGCGCCTTGTAGTCGGTAAACGGCTGCAACTCGGCGTCGCCCAAAAACTCCAACTTGGTAATGCCAATGCCGTGTTCCCCTGAAATCACACCGTCCAGGCTGCGAGCCAGCGCCATGATGCGTTGGACCGCACCGTGGGCGGCTTGCAACATGTCGTAGTCGTCGCTGTTGACAGGGATGTTGGTGTGCACATTGCCGTCACCAGCGTGCATGTGCAGCGCTACCCAGACCCGTCCCTTGAGCACGCGTTGGTGAATGGCGGTGCACTCGGCCAGGATGGCGGCAAAGGCGCCGCCGGTGAAGATGCCTTGCAAGGGCTCCCGCAACTGCGTCTTCCAGCTCGCGCGCAGGCTGTGGTCTTGCAGCTGGGCAAACACGGTGTTCACCTGGTCCAGCCAGCCTTGCCACTGGGCGCGCACGCCCGCCACCAGCGCCACAGCCTGGGCTACGCGCGCTTGCAGCAGCTCGAGCGAGGGAATGTCCATCGCGTCGTCCGCCCTGCCCATGGGCAGGTTGTCCTGGGCCAAAAACTCCTGCAAGGCATCGCACAGCGCCAGCTTGTTTTGCAGGCTCAGCTCAATATTGATGTGCTCAATGCCGTCGGTGTATTCAGCCATGCGCGGCAGCGGGATCACCACGTCCTCATTGATCTTGAAGGCGTTGGTATGTTTGCTAATCGCCGCCGTCTTTTTGCGGTCCAGCCAAAACTTTTTGCGCGCCTCGGGGCTGATGGCGATAAAGCCCTCGCCGCTGCGCGAATTGGCAATGCGCACCACTTCCGAGGTGGCGCGCGCCACGGCATCGGCGTCGTCCCCGGCAATGTCGCCAAACAGCGCCATTTTTGGCAGGCCGCCGCGCTTGGACTTGGTGGCGTAACCCACGGCTTTCAAGTAGCGGTCGTCCAGATGCTCCAAACCGGCCAGCACCACGCCCGAGCGCTTTTGCTCGGCGAACATGAAGTCTTTGATCTCCACAATGCTGGGCACCGCGTCGCGCGCATGGCCAAAAAACTCCAGCACCACGGTGCGGGTGTGCGCTGGCATGCGGTGCAGCACCCAGCGCGCACTCGTGATCAGGCCGTCGCAGCCTTCTTTTTGAATGCCGGGCAGGCCGCTCAAGAACTTGTCGGTTACGTCCTTGCCCAGGCCTTCTTTGCGAAAGGTCTTGCCGGGAATGTCCAAGCGCTCGGTGCGCAACTTGGTTTTGCCGTCGGCCTGGTAATACTGCAGCTCAAAGCTGGCCACGTCAGCGTCATGGATCTTGCCCATGTTGTGGTTCAAGCGGGTCACTTCCAGCCATTCGGCTTGGGGCGTGACCATGCGCCAGCTCGCCAGGTTGTCCAGCGCCGTGCCCCAAAGTACGGCTTTTTTGCCCCCGGCGTTCATGGCAATGTTGCCGCCTATGCAGCTGGCCTCGGCAGACGTGGGGTCCACCGCAAACACAAAGCCGCCGCGCTCGGCGGCGTCGGCGACGCGCTGCGTGACCACACCGGCCTCGGACCAGACGGTGGCGACATCCACGTCCAGCCCAGGCAGACGCCTCATCTCCACTTCGGTCATGGCTTCGAGCTTTTCGGTGTTGAACAGGTCGCTCTTCCAGGTCAGCGGAATCCCGCCGACGGTGTAGCAGGTGCCGCCGCCGCGCGGAATGATGGTCAGGCCCAAGTCGATACAGCCCTTGACCAGACCGGCCATTTCTTCCTCTGAGTCGGGCGTGAGCACCACAAACGGGTATTCCACGCGCCAGTCGGTGGCGTCGGTCACATGGCTTACGCGGGAGAGGCCGTCAAACTTGACGTTGTCTTTGGCGGTGAGTTTGTGGAGCAGCTTTTGGGACTTTTTGCGCAGCGCGGCCACTTCGTCAAACGCGGCGTTAAAGCCATGCACCGCCTTGCGGGCGGACACCAGCAACTCCATCACCATGGCGTCGCGCTCACCGTCGGCGTCGGGCGTGCGGCGCTTTTCCACTTCACTCAGGCGGTGCTTCAGCGCATCGACCAACTGGCCCCGGCGCTTGGGGTTGTCCAGAAGGTCGTCTTGCAAATAGGGGTTGCGCTGCACCACCCAAATGTCGCCCAGCACCTCGTACAACATGCGCGCCGAGCGACCGGTGCGGCGCTCTTGGCGCAAGGCGTTGAGGGTTTCCCAGGCCTTTTGACCCAGCAAGCGGATGACGATCTCGCGGTCAGAGAACGAGGTGTAGTTGTACGGAATTTCGCGGATGCGCTCATTGCCCGCGTGAACGGGGGGAAGCGAAGGCAGCAAATGGGCGAGGGAAGTGGGGGCGTTCATCAGGCAGTTTGGTTGCGGCGCGTCCGTGGGGTGGGTGCCACAAAGGTAGTCGGCGGATGGTACCGCAGTGCAGCATTCACGGGGCTCGCGTGAGGCGAAGCCTGAGGCGGGCCACCGCGCAAGGCTTGCAGTTAAATTCAGCCGCATGAAAACCGCACCTTCCCCGGCCCAAGCGGCTGCCCACCCCACCCCCTGGCCCTACCCCCGCTGGATCGCCCACCGGGGCGCGGGCACGCTGGCGCCCGAGAATACCCTGTCCGCCTTTCGCCTGGGCGCATCCCATGGCTACCGCATGTTCGAGTGCGACATCAAACTCAGCAGCGACGGCGTGCCCTTTTTGCTGCACGACGACACGCTGGCGCGCACTGTGGACCTGTCTGCCCTGCCTCGCAGCGCCGACCCGGTGGCGGGCCAACACCCCTGGCACACGCTATCGCAGCTGGACGCCGGGCGCTGGCACAGCGCCACTTTTGCGGGCGAGCCGCTGCCCACGCTAGAGGCTGTTGCCCGCTTTTGCATCGCCAACGGCTATTTCCTCAACATTGAGATCAAACCGACCGTGGGCACCGAGCGCCTTACCGGCGAAGTAGTGGCGCAGCACGCGGCGCGGCTGTGGCAGGGTGTGGAAGTACCACCGCTGCTCACCTCGTTTGACATCGCCGCCCTAGAAGGCGCCTTCGCGGCGAAGCCCGAACTGCCGCGCGGCCTGTTGATCCATGCGTTGGACGGCCAAAGCTGGGCGCAGTGGCTGGGGCACGCCACGCGGCTGGGCTGCCAGGCCATTGTGTGCAACCATGAACTTTGGGCCATAGAGTCCGTAGCCCTGGCCAAAGCGGCGGGGTTTCGCTTGCTGAGCTACACCGTGAATGACCCCCAAGAGGCCCAGCGCCTGCTGGACTTGGGCACCGACGGGGTGATTACGGACCGGGTGGACATCTTCAGCCCCACGGCCTGAAACAAAAATATTTTCCGGGATTAATTTTTTATCGCAAAACAGTATATAATTAATGCATCGCAACTCATTACCGTATTGCCATGCCTTATTTCGGTACCGTCGCATCCAGCGATTTAGACAGATCCCAAACGCCTGCGCTTCGCAAACTGCGTCGGCTTGCCTACCTGCTGCGGGCGGTCAGCGCAGGCTATGCGTGCTGGGTTTTGTGGCGCATCCTGACCTGGTGGCTGGACGCTGAAAAAATCCAGCGCAACTTTTCCAGTTATTTGGACCGAGACCTGTCGGCCACGGCTGCTTCCCAGCGCTACGGCGCGTTGGCCCTGGACCTGCTGGCGTGGCTCCTGCTGTTGGCGGCGGTGGTGTATTGCTGGAAGTTTTTGCGCTGCCTTAGCTTGCCCCATCGTTTGCGCGAAGCGACAAAGCACATATCACTTTGCGCCTGGTACGCCATTGCCTGCGAAACTTTCACCGAGCTGTCGCGCCCGGTGCAAAGTTTTTTACTCACCATGCACTTGCCAGCTACAGAACAGCTTTGGAAATGGAGCTTTCGCAACGTCGACCTTTTGGCCATTCTGTTTTGCTTGGCATTGCTCATGTTCGCCTACCTATTCAACTGGACGATGGAACTGGCCGAAGAAAACCGGAGCTTTGTCTAATGCCCATCGTGGTGAACCTGGACGTGATGCTGGCCAAGCGCAAGATGCGCTCCCGCGAGCTGGCGGAGCTGGTGGGCATTACCGAGCAAAACATCTCCCTGCTCAAGTCCGGCAAGGTCAAAGGCGTGCGTTTCGAGACTTTGGAGCGCATTTGCGACGTGCTGCAGTGCCAGCCCGGCGATATTTTGGAATTTGTCAACCCGCCTGAGGCGCCCAGCGCGTCCAACCCACCATGAAAAAACTGCTTGTACTTCTGACCAGCGGCCTATTGCTTGCCGCTTGCGGCACCGCGCCTACCCATCCCGCCCTCTCACAAAGCGCCCCGCAGCCCACCGCCCAAGGTGCGCCAGCGTCTGTGGCTTTGCCCCCTTTGGTGCCCGCCCGCATGTATGTGGCGGACTGGGACGGCAACGGCGGCTACCAAATTTCACCCGACGGCAAACAATTGATGTGGGCGGCGCGCAAGGGCTTGAACCAAGGCTTGTTTGTGAAGAACCTGGAGACGGGAGCGGTACACAGTTACGCGCTGGCATGGCTGGGCCGATGGGCAGAAGACAGCCGCCACATCTTGCTGCAGGTTCACAACGGTGACGAAAACAGCGCGGTCATGCAGCTCGACAGCTTTGAAAAATCGATTGTTTTGAAAAACCTCACCCCTTTTCCGGGCACCAAGTCGTTTTTGCATTCCACCATCGATGGCAGCGACGATTTGCTGATTCAAAGCAACCAACGCGACGCCAAGGTGTTTGACCTCTACCGCTACCTTGCGGCCACGGGCGCTTTGGAGTTGCTTGCTGAAAATCCAGGCACGGTTCAACTCTGGATGACGGACCGCGCGGGTGAGCTGGTGGCGCGCGCGCGCAAAGACGAGAACCAATGGGTGGCTGAGATCGCTCGGGCATCCGGCAGCATGGTCGAGTGGAAAAAGTCCTTTAGCGTGCCCTTGGGTGAAATCGCCATTCCCTTGCACGTGTCCAAAGACCACCGCTTTGCCTGGGCCTTGTCCAACCGAGGGCGCGACAAGATCGCCCTGGTCCGACTCGACCTTCAGAGCGGCGACGAAAGTGTGTTTTTCGCCGACCCGCGCGTCGACGTATCGCAGGTCTACATCAGCCGAAAAACGGATGTGCCCATGGCCCTCACACTCGAACCTGGTGCACAAGAGTGGCGATTTTTCGATCCGAAACTGCAAGCGCTTGCCGACACACTGCGCAGGCCAAGTACAAGCCGTATTGAAGTGGTCAGCATCAGCCGCGACGAAAACCAACTGATCGTGGTCGAACGCGACAGCGCAGGCGGCAGGCACCTGCTGGTAGACGCCACCACCCAGCGCAGCACGGCACTGGGCGAATTGAGCAGCAGCCGCATGCACGCAATCAGCCCGCTGCCCAAACAATTCCCGCTGGCCTTTGCAGCCCGCGACGGTCTACCGCTGCACGGCTACTTAACAACTCCGATAGACGCCAAAGGCCAGCAAATCAACAACGCGCCCACCGTAGTGCTGGTACATGGCGGCCCCTGGGCGCGCGACTTTGGCTCTTCCGACGGGATGCCCTTTTTCCTTGCCAACCGGGGTTACGCGGTGCTGCAAGTGAACTACCGGGGATCGTCGGGCTACGGTAAAGCGTTTGAAGAGGCCGCCAAAGGCGAATTTGCCGGCAAGATGCACACCGACTTGCTCGATGGCGTGGACTACCTGGTGCAGCAAGGCATTACCGACCCCGCCAAAGTCGCCATCATGGGCGGGAGCTATGGCGGCTACGCGAGTTTGGTCGGCATGACGCACACACCGGGTCGATTTGCGTGCGGCATCAGCCTGTTTGGTATGTCTGATATTGCCTCACTCCTCACGGACGCGCCCCCTTACTGGAGCAACGGAATAATGTTCAAATGGCATGACTATGTGGGCGACCCGGCCAAGCCCGAAGACCTGCAACGCATGCGCGACAAGTCACCACTGTACAAAGCCGACCAGGTGCGCGGCCCGGTATTGATTTTGCAAGGCGCCAGAGACGCGCGGGTTCAATTGAATCAGTCCACCCGCATGGTCGAGGCCCTGCAAAAAGCAGGCAAGCCGGTGGACTTTGTGCTGCTTCCCAAGGCCGGCCACAACCTCTACCGCTGGACGGACCGGCTCACTTACTACCGCAAGACCGAAGACTTTCTGGCGCAATGCCTGGGGGGCCGCAGCGCAGGCTATGACTTTTTTGAGTTGGGCCGCCTGATTTTTTAGGCTCAGCGTCGGCGTGTGGAGCTTTGGTCCCTACAGCTTGTAGCAGCACACCGTGGTGCGCCCCGAGCCATGCGGGTGGCGCCGGGGGTCGGCATAGGTGTCAATCTCCACAAATCCGGCGCGGCGCATCATGCCCGCTGAGGCCAGGTTTTCTTCATGGCGGTCGATAAACACCGACGCCACCCCTATTTTGGAAAGCGAAGCGAGCGCTTCGCGCAGCAGCTGCGTGCCCAAACCTTGGCCCACCCAGTCGCGCCGCACCACGGCTTCGCTCACGTAGCCCTGGGGTGTGCCGCGTGCTTGCGGGGGCAGGTATCGGTCAAAGTCGGTGCTCAGGCCAAAAGTCACCGCGCCCAGAAGTTGTCCGTCTTGCAGCGCCAGCACGCCGTAGTCGCGGCCTTGGGCAATGTCGTCCAAGTGTTCGCGGATGCCGTCTTCGGGCAGGTAGTTCCAGACATTGGCGCCATGCTCGAAGATCAGCGCTTGCAGCGCGGGCAGGTGCTCGGCACCTGCCGCAACCATGGCCATGCCGCCTGGCGCTGCCGCGCTCATCGGCGGGGCAACTGCATCAGCACCAGCTGGCTGGCGGCGACTGCCAGCACCAGCGCCAGGTAGCTGGCCATCTTGCCGTCATTGCCAAAAAACCAGAGTCCGGCCGCCAAAACGCAGAGGCCGACCCCTGAATTCACCAGCGCAGGCAGCAGCAATGCGCTGCGCCGCGAGGCTTTGGGCAGCACCCAAGGCGCCAACACCGCCGTGAAAACCCCTACAAACACGGAGGGCGCCGCGAAGTTGAGAAGGTGGTTGATCAGGTCAAGTGGGCCCATGGAGGCTTTCGGAATGCGAACAATTTTATAATCTGCGCGATATATGGCAGTCTGGGCACTCGGAATCAACCACACCACCGCACCGCTGGACCTGCGCGGCCGGTTTGCGTTTGCCGTGGACATGATTGAGCCACACCTGCAAGGACTGCGCCAGTCCCTGCCGCAAGCGCCCGAGGCAGCCATTGTCTCCACCTGCAACCGCACCGAAATTTATTGCGCAGGCGACGCTTCCCACCTCGAACACACGCTGGACTGGCTGGCCAAGTCGGGCGGCGTGTCGGTGCAGTCGCTGCGTTCGCACACCTACAGTCTTACCGACGACCAAGCCGCGCGCCACGCCTTTAGAGTGGCTAGTGGGCTCGATTCCATGGTGCTGGGCGAGCCGCAAATTTTGGGCCAGCTTAAAGACGCGGTGCGCGCCGCAGACGCTGCGGGTGCTTTGGGCAGCACGCTGTCGCAAATGTTCCAACGCTCGTTTGCGGTAGCCAAAGAGGTGCGCAGCTCTACTGAGATTGGCGCCCATTCCATCAGCATGGCGGCGGCCGCAGTGCGCCTGGCGGGCCAGTTGTTTGAAGACCTGGGGCAGGTCAAAGTCCTTTTTGTGGGCGCTGGCGAGATGATCGACCTGTGTGCGACCCACTTTGCTGCCAAAACACCGAAGTCCCTCACGATTGCCAACCGCACTCTGGAGCGCGGCGAGAAGCTCGCCGGGCGTTTTGGCGCCGAAGTCATGCACTTGGCGGACCTACCCGAGCGTCTGCACGAGTTTGACGCGGTGATCAGCTGCACCGCCAGCACCCTGCCCATCATCGGGCTGGGCGCGGTAGAGCGGGCGCTGAAAAAACGCAAACGCCGACCCATGTTCATGGTCGACCTGGCGGTGCCCCGCGACATTGAGCCCGAGGTCAAACGCCTGGGAGATGTGTATTTGTACACGGTGGACGATCTGGCTGGCGTGGTGCAAACCGCCCAGGCCAGCCGCCAAGCGGCCGTGGCACAGGCCGAGGCGATCGTGGACGCCGGGGTGCAAAGCTTTATGCACTGGGTGGACCAGCGCAGCAGTGTGCCCTTGATCCAGCAACTCAAGGCCCAGTCCGACGCCTGGCGAGCGGGCGAATTGGCGCGTGCGCGCAAGGCGCTGGCCAAAGGCGAGGATGTGGACACCGTGCTAGAAGCCCTGTCCAAAGGGCTGACCCAAAAAATGCTGCACGGCGCCTTTGCCGAGCTGCACGGCGCCGACGCCAGCTCGCGCCAGCGTGCGAGCCACGCCATCGAACACTTCTTTTTGCGCAAAGAGCGTTAGCGG
>JARXAU010000017.1 GCA_029865675.1 Rhodoferax sp. | reverse complement strand
GGCTTGGGCCCTTGCGCCGCTGCGTCTATGCCGGGTGGCGTATCGCCCACCACGATTCTGCTCGGGTACAAGTTATCGTGCAGTGCCCTGCCCTCACGCAAAAACTCAGGTGAAAACAAGATGTGCAAGCCAGGAAACTGCGCTACAAGTCCCGCCGAAAATCCTACCGGCACGGTTGACTTGATGACTACGCAGGCTTGGGGGTTGATCGCGGCGACGTCGGCTACCACCGATTCGACAGACCGTGTGTTGAAGTAATTGGTTTGTACGTCATAGTCGGTTGGCGTGGCCACAATAACGTAATCCGCTCCCTCTAAGGCCAAACGCTTATCCACTGTGGCGGTCAAACTCAATTTTCCCGAAGCCAAGTACTGCGAAAGCTCTTTGTCTTCGATGGGCGATAGTCCGGCGTTCACGGCGGCCACTTTTGCTGGATCCAAATCCAGCGCCACTACGGTGTGGTTTTGCGAAAGCAACACCGCATTGCTCAAACCTACATAACCGCATCCTGCAACTGCTATTTTCATATTCATCCAAACTTGATTTCGTTAGGCGTGATCGCCCGAAGGTATTTTTCGCACCATTCCTTGCCGTTGGTTTGGCTCAGGTACAGATTGCGGTAATTGACCCAGCACGCGGCAAGCCACGCTGACTGCGTCCGGTGGGCCACGTCTTTCATCTCCCGCAGAAGTTTAAGGTGTACGTTGAGTTCGCGCTCTCGCTCAGGCAAGGCCACTTTGTAGGACTTTAGGCCTTTGCCCTCAGAGCGCATAAACGTGGTGAACAAACGCTCCACGATAAACGGGACATAGGTCGCGCCTGCATGCAGACCCTTGTCGTCGGCCACTTTGGAATGGATCAGGTCGCGTGCTTTCGGGTCAAGGACCTTGTCTGCAGTCACCAGAACCCGCTTCACGAACGGAATAAACGCCGCCCAAAATTTAGGTGAAGCCACAAAATAATTGGACGCAGTAAAGTTTCCTGAAGATTCAATCACCCGCAGGTCTTTGTCTTCTAGGCCCGCAGCAGCATAAAACAGGCGTACCAGTTCCAAAAACTGGGGATGCGAAACCTCACCCTGCACCCACATATTGTGATACAGCGCCTCATTAAACGGATGCGGGTTGCAGAAATAAACGTCGTAGCCGGGGTGATCGATAATCTGCTTGACTAAATCAGCGCCTTGCATACCCGTTTTCTCGGCAAAGCGCCAGGAAAGCGCACCCCAAAGCGACGCGCCTTCGGTCGCTGCGTTGCGTTGCAACTGCTCAAACACGTTGAACTCCAAAAGCTCTGAATTGCTGCGGCTGTTGTCCAAGGGGTAGAACGCGGGGTCCAGCAATTCACGCTGCCAGCCTTCAAAATAGATTTGGAATATGCGGATCGGCGAGTTCAAAGCTCGCGGCGGCTGTTTGGCCAATTTGCTCTCCAACTGCCCCTCTACTTGCGGGGTAGGCCCTGCGGCCTGCGGCAGATTGGCCACGTTCGCTTTCACATCTTCTGGCGTCTTCACCGTGACGGGTGCGGCTTCTTTCCCTGGCGCAGGGTTGAGCGCTGGCAGCTTGTTTTCGGCCATCACATCGGTAGAGGAAGCGCGCACAGCAATTTCGGCAACGACCACGGCGGCTGACGGAGCGGCCTTTGGGGCTCTCACATTTTTCACGGCTTTTACTGCCCTTACCGTTTTTACCGCCTTGGTCGGCTTTGGATTCTCAGAACTTTCGGCTTCAAGAGGCACCTCAAGCACCTTGACCGCCGACTTTTTGGATGATGTCACCACTTTTCTCTCCGATAAATACAAATTTTTATAAATTTTCGTTTTTCATTGAAAACTAGTTTAAACCTACACTGCGAACATGAAAAGCAACGCCGGGTTCAATCTTGTGGGGTATGCGACCTCGCCTTTGGGCCTGGGTGAGGACCTCCGCTCCTTCGCTGCCATGTTGAACCATTTGGCAATCCCTTTTTCTGTCGTCGACGTTGCCACGGATGTGCAGGGGCAAGTCCCCGTCTCTTGGCAACACATGACGACGCAAGAATACGGTACGACTGTCTTCTTTATGGCCGCCACCGAATGTGAGCGGCTGGCCAAGCTGCACCCAAGCTTGATGACCGCGCCGCGCACCAAGGTGGGCTTCTTTTTGTGGGAACTGCCGGACTTTCCGCCCGAGCAAGCTGCGGCATTGCGGCTGATGGACCATATCTGGTGTCCAACGCGCTTCGTGCAGCAGGCTTTTTTCAAGCAGTCGCGCCAGCTCACCCTGGCGTTGCCGTTGCCCGTGGTGCAGCACGTAGCCACGGGCCATAGTTTTCGCAAACAACTCGCCATACCGCCCAATGCCTTTGTATCGCTGTATCTGCTGGACCTGCACTCGACCTTGCAGAGAAAAAACCCTCAAGCTGTTGTGCGGGTATTCCTGAAAATGGCCACAGAGTGCCCGGACGCTTACCTTATTTTGAAGGTCAGCCGCTGGCAAAACCTGGGGGCTCATGCCTTGCGGTGGATTCCTGAGCATCCGCGCATCAAAGTGCTTAAGGAAACCTTGCAGCCGGGCGAGCTGACCGATTTGTACTTGGGCGCGGATTGTTATTTGTCCCTGCACCGCAGCGAGGGATTTGGGCGCACCTTGGTGGAGGCCCTGCAAAATGGCCTGTACTTGGTAAGCACCAATTTTTCGGGGCCACAAGACTTTGTGACTGAAACAAATACCTTGCTGGTGAACTGGAGTCGCGCAGAGGTGGATGCCCACGATTACCCCAACTTGACCGTCAACAGCTGGTGGGCAGAGCCCGACGAAACGCACGCTCTGCACCAGTTGTACCAAGCCCGAAAAAAATGTATCTACGGACGAAATGCTGCGGGTATGGCACTGAGCCAGCAATTTTCTTATTCGGGCTTGGCTGCCAAATACCGGCCCATTCTCCAGGCCTATTTGAATTGAGCTGGCCCATCGGCGGCCAGAGCTTAGTGGCGTCGGCAGCACAAGGCTCACTCTTCAAGTTTCAGATCCAAAACCCGAAACGAGAGTTTTCGCTTGTCCTGCGAGTCTGCGTCGTGTTTTGCGGGTACGAAGGTCTGGGCCGTGTCTACCGTCCACATCATCATGCCTGACTGCTCAGTGGCTGGCACTTCAAATCGCAGCACAAATTCTTCTGGTGCTTCGATATCCAACATTTGCTCATCGCCATCGGGGGTGCCCACGCGCAAGCGCATTTTTCCGGGCACGGGCCAAGCGGCCGTACAGCGCAGGGACACTGCGCTTGCCGCCTTGTCGGTCCAGCGGTATTTGATGGCTACATGCTTGCTGACCCAACCGTCGGGCTGCACCGTCGCCATTAGCCCTGGTTTGGCAAAAATGAGGCGGTAGTCGGTGCGAATCTGCGCAGACATGTCCTTGAGGTCTTTGGCAGAAAAAAAGCCTTTTACCTCGAGAATAAAGCTCTCTATTTGCTTAACCAGCGGCGTGGTGTCAGGTCCGAAGGGATAGGTCGCACACAGCTCATCCAAATGGGTCCAAAACCAATGCGGGGGCACCGTGTTCAGGTGCTGTGACAAGACTTTCATGCCCTCCACAGCCACTAGGCGCCGCTGGCTTTGGGTGAGGCAGCCGGCGTGCAATCGGGAATAGGCTTGAATGCGCCGGACCAAAAAAATTTGGTGCGGAAAGCGTTTGAAAAACCGCATCCAGAGTTCAAAGTCAAAGGCGGTTTTTATGCTTTGGTCCAGGTTCCCCACCAGGGCCAACGCACCGCGGCGCATAAACACCGTGGGCTGGCAGATAAAACTACCGTCGGCAAATGCGTCCAGCGGCGAAGTCGGTGGCCGGGTCGGGTAGGTGCTGAGCACGTTGCCCACAGCGTCAATATGCTGCGCCAGGCCGTACACCATTTGGGCGTTGGGCTGCTTGGTGAATTGCTCTACCGCTTGCGCAATGGCCTCTTCGGCATACATATCGTCTGAGTTCAGCCAACCAATAATGTCACCGTGCGCCAAAGCTATTGCCGTATTGATAGCGTGGGCAGGCCCTGTGTCCTGCTGGCTTACCCAGCGCAAGCGACCGGCAAACTCTTGCTGCAACTGCACTAAAAGCTCAACCGTACCGTCGGTGGACTGGCCGTCGGCCACCACCAATTCCACATTGTCGTAAGACTGCGCCAGCACGCTGCGCACCGCCACCTCTAAAAAAGGCGCTTGGTTCAAGCTTGGCATCACCACAGACACCAAGGGCAAAGGCATGATTAATTTTTTAGAAGCCATATCCACCGATACAAAGAAACTACACCATCCGCCAAGCAGCAATCGCCTTCAATAACCATCCGGGTTTTGCGACTGCCAGCGCCAAGCGTCCTCGCACATGCGCTCCACACCGAGCGCTGCGGTCCATCCCAAAGCACTTTGAGCCAAGGTGGTGTCGGCGTAGCACGAGGCCACATCACCCGCACGCCGGTCGCTGAACTGGTAGGGCACTGGTACCCCTGTTACACGGGCAAAGGTTTCAGCCAGCTGCAACACGCTCACCCCAGTACCTGTTCCCAGGTTCACCGTAATGCTGGCCTGCTTGTCTTGCAAATACCGCAAGGCCGCCAAGTGCCCCCGCGCCAAGTCGACGACGTGGATGTAGTCGCGCACCCCGGTGCCGTCAGGCGTGGCGTAATCGTTACCAAAAATGCTCAAAAATTCCCGCTTACCCACCGCCACCTGAGTAATAAAGGGCATCAAGTTATTGGGAATGCCGCTGGGGTTCTCGCCCATGGTGCCACTCTCATGCGCGCCCACGGGGTTGAAGTAGCGCAATATCGCCACCTGCCAGCGCCGGTCAGCGGCTTGCAGATCACGCAAGATGTCTTCGCACATCAGTTTGGTGCGGCCGTAGGGGTTGGTCACCTGCAGGGCGCTGGCCTCGGTAATTGGTACTGTCGCAGGGTCCCCGTAGACCGTGGCAGAGGAACTAAACACTAAGCGCCGCACGTCGGCGCGGTCCATGGCTTGAAGCAAGACCAGTGTGCTGCCTATGTTGTTGTCAAAGTAGCGCGTCGGCTGCGCTACTGATTCGCCCACCGCCTTCAGGCCAGCAAAGTGAATGACGCCGCTGATTTCGTCTTGGGAAAATACGCGGTCCAAGGCGGTCGCGTCACGCACATCCGCCTGCACAAACTTGAACTTGGCACCGCACAAGGCCTTGAGCCGATCCAGCACTCGGGCGCAGCTGTTGCACAGGTTGTCCACGATAACCACCTCGTGGCCACTGTTCATTAGCTCTACGGCGGTATGACTTCCGATGTAGCCGGCACCGCCGGTAATAAGAATTTTAGGAGTCATGTCAATTCAAAAAACCTGCAGTTTTTGGCCCATCCAGCCAATTCGACCGATTCGACCGATTCGACCAGTTTGGGTGGTTTCGCCCCTTTGCCCTGCACATGCCCAGAAGCAAGAGCGTAGGCTTTGGCGCAGACCCAACATGCATACATGTCTGGAAACCCCTGAACATACACGTTTTGTATCAGCGCAAGCGGCTTTGGCTACATCAAGTGAATTACAGCTGCGTAACTTAGCGCTGATTTGCAGTGCCGTAGGAGAACGCAGGTTACAAATCCCCCAGCGCCCGACGCGCCAATCTTGCAAGCCTTCAACCTTGAAACTTCTATCAGCGCATTCGATCGGCACAGGACGCGCTAGGCTCGACCGTAAAGATCTTCGAACCGAACAATGTCATCCTCTCCCAAGTAAGAGCCCGATTGCACCTCTATCAAGTGCAAGGGCACTTTGCCTGGGTTCTCTAGTGAGTGCGTCACTCCTACCGGAATGTAAACCGACTCGTTTTCTGTGACTAGTTTCACCGCATCACCCAAACGCACCGACGCTGTGCCCGACACCACCACCCAATGCTCAGCGCGGTGGTGGTGCATTTGTAGTGACAGTTTTGCCCCCGGCTTCACGGTAATGCGCTTAACCTGAAAGCGCGTGCCACTGTCGACGCTGTCGTAACTGCCCCAGGGCCTGAACACTTCGCGGTGCAAGTCTGCCTCTGGCCGTTTTTGGGACTTCAGGCGGTCTACGACCTTCTTGACATCTTGAGCTTTGTCTTTGTGGGCTACGAGAACCGCGTCTGAGGTCTCGATCACCACCAAGTCGTCCACACCAATCAGTGCCACGAGGCGGCTGTCGGCGTGCACATAGCTGTTGGTGGCTCCTTCTAGCAGCACGTCGCCACGGGCGGCGTTGCCTTGGGCATCTTGCGGCAACACTTGCCACACGGCGGACCATGCACCCACGTCATTCCAGCCGGCGTCGAGGGGCACCACCACGGCTTTGCTTGTTTTCTCCATTACCGCGTAGTCCACGCTGTCGGAGGGGCTGCTGGCAAAGGCGTCTTTGTCTAAGCGCACAAACTCCAGGTCTTTTTGCGCCTTGGCCCATGCGGCTTGGCACGCTTGCAACATGACCGGGTTGGTCTTGGCGAGTTCTTCTAAAAACACCGAAGCTTTGAACATGAACATGCCGCTGTTCCATGTGTAGCTCCCGTCTTCAAGGTAGCGCTGCGCAGTGGCAAGGTCGGGCTTTTCTACAAACTGCTGCACCGGCACGGCGGCATTGGCATCTAGCGCCTGGCTCGCTTTGACGTAGCCATAACCTGTTTCAGCGTGCGTGGGCACGATGCCAAAGGTCACCATTGCTCCGCCCTCTGCGGCTGTGAGCCCCACACGCACCGCATGGTGGAATGCAGGCACACTGGCAAATACGTGGTCAGAGGGCAGCACCAGCAGCACAGGATCCGCCCCGTCTGCTTGGGCGGCCAGCGCGGCAGCTGCAATGGCGGGCGCTGTGTTGCGTGCAACGGGCTCAAGCACGATGCTGTGGGGCTCTACCCCCGCCTCGCGGCACTGCTCTCCCACCAAAAAGCGGTGGTCGTTGTTGGCCACCACAATAGGCCGCATCGCACCTGCGGTGATGCCTTTCAAGCGCTTGAGCGTGAGCTGAAACAGCGAAGCATCCTCGGTCACACCCAAAAATTGCTTGGGGCGCATCGAGCGCGACAAAGGCCACAGGCGAGAGCCACTGCCGCCCGACAAAATCACAGGCATTAAATGGGAAACAGTCATGGGAGTTTTACACCTGCGCGTAATGCTTTAAAAAATCTTGATAGGCCAGTTTGATGCCATCGGCAAGCGCGACTTTGGCGCGCCAACCCTGGGCGGCGGCGGCTGACACGTCTAACAACTTGCGCGGTGTACCGTCAGGCTTGGTGCTGTCAAACACGATGTGGCCTTCAAAGCCTACGACCTTCATTACCTGCTCTGCCAGTTCACGAATGGTCACATCGACACCCGTACCAATATTGAGCAGGGGGCCGTGGTAGCCCGCCGCCATGAGCTGCACGCAGGCACCGGCCAAGTCGTCCACATACAAAAACTCTCGCATGGGATTACCGCTGCCCCACACCACATACTCTAAATCGCCGCGCAACTTGGCCTCGTGGGCTTTGCGTATGAGCGCTGGCAGCACATGGCTGTTTTGCAGGTCGTAGTTGTCGCCGGGGCCATACAGGTTCGTAGGCATGACGCTGGTGTAGCGGGTTCCGTATTGCGCGTTAAAGCTTTCACAGAGCTTGATGCCCGCAATCTTTGCAAGGGCGTAAGGCTCGTTGGTTTGCTCCAGAGGGCCAGTGAGCAAATAAGATTCTTTGATCGGCTGCGGGCAGTCGCGCGGGTAGATGCAGCTAGAACCCAAAAACATCAAATCGCCAATACCTGCTGCATGCGCCCCCTGGATCAGATTGGCTTGCATCATCAGATTTTGATAAATGAAATCAGCACGGTAGGTATTGTTCGCATGAATGCCACCTACCTTCGCGGCGGCAATGAACAAATAATCGGGCTTTTCGGCTTTGAGAAAATCCTCGACGTCGGTTTGCCGCGTCAGGTCTAGCTCGGCATGCGTGCGGGTGATGATCTGATGATAGCCATCCGCCTTCAGCCGACGCACGATAGACGCACCGACCATGCCACGGTGACCCGCCACATAAATTTTGGAATCAAGTTTCATACGGTACGCCTTTGCTTAGCGCTCCACGCCCACCGTCACATCGAAACCATGCCGCCTCAGCAGCGCGTGCTGTTTGGCTTTGCTCAGGTCGTGCGCCACCATTTCTTGCACCATTTCGTCCAGGGTAATTTCGGGTACCCAGCCAAGGTCTTTTTTGGCCTTGCTGGGATCGCCGAGCAGGGTTTCCACCTCGGTGGGGCGGAAATAGCGGGGGTCTACGCGCACCACCACTTGGCCGACCTTCAGGGCGGGAGCGTTGTCACCGGTAATGGCCGCCACCTTGACAACCTCGTTCACGCCCTCGCCTTCAAAAGCCAGGGCAACACCCAGCCGGTCGGCGGTTTTGCTAATGAACTCTCGGACGCTGTACTGCACGCCGGTGGCAATCACATAGTCTTGGGGTATGTCTTGCTGCAGCATCATCCACTGCATGCGCACGTAGTCTTTGGCATGGCCCCAGTCACGTAAGGCGTCCATGTTTCCCATGTAAAGGCAGTCTTCCAGGCCTTGGGCAATATTTGCCATACCGCGGGTGATTTTGCGGGTAACGAAGGTTTCGCCACGGCGCGGACT
>JARXAU010000006.1 GCA_029865675.1 Rhodoferax sp. | reverse complement strand
GCACCGTGGGGTCCATGGTGGTTTCCCAGAGCTGGGCGGGGTTCATTTCGCCCAGGCCTTTGTAACGCTGGCGCGCGGTGCCATTTTCGGCCTGGGTAATCAGCCAGGCCATGGCTTGGCGGAAGTCGTTCACTTTTTCTTCTTTTTTGCGTTCGCCTTCGCCGCGCATCACGCGCGCGCCATCCGACAGCAAGCCCTTGAAGGTATTGGCGGCCTCGGCCAGCGCGGCGTAGTCGGCACCGTGCACAAAGTCTTGGGTCAGCACGCTGCTTTTCACGTTGCCGTGGTGGCGTCGGCTGATGCGCAAAATTGGCTTGTCGGTGCGCACGTCAAACTCGGCTGCCACTTCGGCCGCGCTGCCATTCGCGGCGCCTTCTGTCGCTTGCAGCATGGCTTGCAGCGCGGCGGCGGACACTTCGGCGTCGGCCACGGTGTCCAGGTTCAGCGCCACACCGTCGGCGACCGAGCGCAGGGCTTCGGCGTCCATGAAGTTTTTCAGGCGCGCAATCACCGCTTGGGCCACCTGGTGCTTGCGCGCCAGCTCGGTCAGGGTGTCGCCCGCAATCGTGCTGCCATTCGGGCCCCCGGTGAACACCGAGGCATTGACCAGCGCAATGCGCAGCAAGAAGTTGTCCAGATCGCCCGCGCCTTGCAGGTACAGCTCTTCTTTACCGGCCTTGACTTTGTAGAGCGGCGGCTGCGCAATGTAGATGTGGCCGCGCTCCACCAGCTCGGGCATCTGGCGGTAAAAGAAGGTGAGCAGCAGCGTGCGGATGTGCGCGCCGTCCACGTCGGCGTCGGTCATGATGATGATGCGGTGGTAGCGCAGCTTGGCGACGTTGAAGTCGTCGTTGCCCGTGGTGCCTCCGGCCTTGCCGATGCCGGTGCCAAGCGCCGTGATCAGCGTCAAAATTTCGTTGCTGGTCAAGAGCTTTTCGTAGCGCGCTTTTTCCACGTTCAAAATCTTGCCGCGCAGGGGAAGAATCGCCTGGAACTTGCGGTCGCGCCCTTGCTTGGCGGATCCACCGGCCGAGTCGCCCTCGACGATGTAAATCTCACACATCGCCGGGTCTTTTTCCTGGCAGTCGGCCAGTTTGCCGGGCAGGCCCATGCCGTCCAACACGCCCTTGCGGCGCGTCATGTCGCGCGCCTTGCGGGCGGCTTCGCGGGCGCGGGCGGCTTCGATGATTTTGCCGACGATGATTTTGGCGTCGGCCGGGCGCTCTTGCAGGTAGTCGGCCAGCAGCTTGCTCACAATGTCTTCCACCGGGCCGCGCACTTCGCTGCTGACCAGCTTGTCCTTGGTCTGGCTGCTGAACTTGGGCTCGGGCACTTTGACCGACAGCACGCAGGTCAGGCCTTCGCGCATGTCGTCGCCGGTCACTTCCACCTTGGCTTTTTTGGCGAGCTCGGACTCGTCAATGTATTTGTTGATGACGCGCGTCATGGCCGCGCGCAGGCCGGTCAGGTGGGTGCCGCCGTCGCGCTGGGGAATGTTGTTGGTAAAGCACAGCACTTGCTCGTTGTAGCCGCTGTTCCATTGCATGGCCACTTCGACGCCAATATTCGTGTTCTGGTCGCTCTGGCGGTCGCCCATGGCGTGGAAGATGTTGGGGTTCAACACCGTCTTGCCTTTGTTGATGAAGTTCACAAAGCCCTTGACGCCACCGGCGCCCGAAAAGTCGTCTTCCTTGCCGCTGCGCTCGTCTTTCAGGCGAATGCGCACGCCGTTGTTCAGAAAGCTGAGTTCGCGCAGGCGCTTGCTCAAAATCTCGTAGTGGAAGTCGTTGTTCTCTTTGAAGATGTCGGTGTCCGGCAAAAAGTGCACTTCGGTGCCGCGCTTTTCGGTGTTGCCAATCACCTTCATGGGCGAGACTTCCACGCCGTCCTGGGTTTCGAGCAGGCGGTTTTGCACAAAGCCGCGGCTGAACTCCATCACATGCACTTTGCCGTCGCGCCGAATCGTCAGCCGCAGCATTTTGGACAGTGCATTCACGCAGCTCACGCCCACGCCGTGCAGACCGCCCGAGACCTTGTAGCTGTTTTGGTTGAACTTGCCGCCGGCGTGCAGCTCGGTTAGGGCAATCTCGGCCGCCGAGCGCTTGGGCTCGTGCTTGTCGTCCATCTTGATGCCGGTGGGAATGCCTCGCCCGTTGTCCACCACGCTGACCGAGTTGTCCGAATGGATGGTGACCAAAATATCGTCGCAGTGGCCTGCCAGCGACTCGTCAATCGAGTTGTCCACCACCTCAAACACCAGATGGTGCAAGCCGGTGCCGTCGGACGTGTCGCCGATGTACATGCCCGGGCGTTTGCGCACCGCCTCCAGGCCTTCCAAAATCTGGATGGAGCCTTCGCCATAGGCCTCGGACGCGCCGGCCTGGTGGGCGTCAATGGTGGGCTGGAAGTTGGAGCTGTCCAGGCCACTTTCGCCCGTGTGCACCTCTGGGGTGTTTTCGTCGGGGTTTGGCGTGGCTTTGTTTTCTTCGGTCATGGCGGGCTTTTTTTCTTTGTTTGCGGGTCCAAGTGGCGCTTTACGCACCACTCAAACCCTGTATTTCATGCATTCTTGAATGACTAAACCCCCGAAAACCGGGGGTTTGTTACTGGGGCATTTGCGCTGGTCGATGCCTCAAATGCGCATGGGCATCACCACGTACTTGAACGTGGCGTTGTCGGGAATCGTCAACAGCGCAGAACTGTTGCCGTCGGAAAACTCCAAAGCCACCATATCCTGGCTCATGTTGGACAGCGCATCTATCAGGTAGGTCACATTGAAGCCAATTTCTATGCTGTCGCCGCCATAGTCGATGTCCAACTCGTCCACGGCTTCTTCCTGTTCCGCATTATTGGCGGCCATGCGTAAGGTGCCCGGGTCGATGTTCAGTCGCACGCCTTTGAACTTGTCGCTGGTCAAAATAGCCGTGCGCTGCAGCGTCTTGAGCAGGGTGTCACGTCCCAGGGTGATCTTGTGCTTTTGGTTTTTCGGAATGACCCGGTTGTAGTCTGGAAACTTGCCCTCCACCAGTTTGGTGACAAATTCCATGCCTCCGAAAACAAAGCGCGCCTGGTTGCTGGCAAATTGCATTTCGATAGCACCTTCGGCGTCCGAGAGCAGGCGCTGCAGCTCAATGACGGTCTTGCGCGGCAAGATCACCTCTTGCTTGGGCACTTCTACGTCCAGCGTGCTGGACGCAAAGGCCAAACGATGGCCGTCGGTTGCTACCAAGCTGAGCTGCTTGCCCTCGGCGACGAACAAAATGCCATTGAGGTAATAACGAATGTCGTGCACCGCCATGGCAAACGACACTTGCGAGAGCAAGTTCTTCAGGGTTTTTTGCGGGACGCTAAACACTGGGCCGAAACTTGCGGATTCCTGCACCAGCGGAAAGTCTTCTGCCGCCAAAGTTTGCAAAGTAAATTTGCTTTTGCCGCCTTTAAGAATGATTTTGTTTTGGTTGGATTCCAGCGACACCGTTTGGTCTGCAGGCATGGTGCGCAGAATGTCGATCAACTTGCGCGCACCAATGGTGGTGCTGAAGTCACCCGCGTCGCCCCCCAGCGCGGCGCTGGTGCGGATTTGGATTTCCAGGTCGCTGGTGGTGAATTGGACCGTGTCCCCGGTTTTGCGCACCAGCACATTGGCCAAGATGGGCAGGGTGTGCCGGCGCTCCACAATGCCTGATACGGACTGCAGTACGGACAGCACTTGGTCTTGTGCTGCTTTCAATACGATCATGCTTATCTCCAATGTTCAACATTTGTTATCTGGCCGGGCGACGCAATCGCCTTTATTTTCGCCGGTTTTAGCCTGAGGGCTGCGCCACCGGAGGCGCATTTTTGTCAACCCTTAAGGGTTTGCTCCAACACATGGAGCTGCTGGTTCAGCTCAATCACTTGCAGCCGTTCTCCGCCAATCTTGCGCACCGCGTGCAGCACCGTGGTGTGATCCCGTCCGCCAAACATCTCGCCAATCTCGGGCAGGCTTTTCTTCGTGAGCTCCTTGGCCAGGTACATCGCAATCTGGCGCGGTCGGGCAATGCTGGCGGGTCGCTTCTTTGAATACATGTCGGCGACCTTGATCTTGTAGTAGTCAGCCACCGTCTTCTGAATGTTTTCCACTGAGATTTGCCGATTTTGGATGGACAGGAGGTCGCGCAGCGCTTCGCGCGCCAGTGCAATCGAGATCTCTTTTTGGTTGAAGCGGGAGTAAGCCAGGCACTTGCGCAAAGCGCCTTCAAGTTCGCGCACGTTAGAGCGCACGTTTTTCGCAATGAAAAACGCCACTTCCTCTGGCATCACGGCACCTTCTGCGCGCGCCTTGTTGATCAAAATTGCCACCCTCATTTCCAATTCGGGCGGCTCAATGGCCACAGTGAGCCCCGAATCAAAGCGCGACACCAGACGCTCATGGATGTCGGTCAGGCCCTTGGGGTAAGTGTCGCTTGTCATCACAATGTGCGACTTTTTGGCCAATAGCGCTTCGAAGGCATTGAAGAACTCTTCTTGCGTGCGGTCTTTGTTAGCGAAAAACTGAACGTCGTCAATAAGCAACAAATCTAACGAGTGGTACTTGTCCTTGAACTCGTCAAAAGTCTTGCGCTGGTAGGCTTTAACCACATCAGATACAAACTGTTCTGCATGGATGTAGAGAACTTTCGCGTTGGGCCGGTCCAGCAGCAGCCGATTGCCTACCGCGTGCATCAAATGCGTCTTACCCAGACCCACGCCGCCGTAGATGAACAAGGGGTTATAAAGGTGGCCCGGCACCGTCGATACATGCATCGCTGCGGCGCGCGCCATGCGATTGGCGGTACCTTCGACCAAGGTATCAAAGGTTAGCAAGCTGTTGAGGCGGTGCTTGGGAGCGGTCGCTGCCGGATCTGCCGCCGTCGCCTGGACTGGCATCGGTTCGGCGGGGTTGCGCGCCGGTGCTTCTCGGGGAGTAATGGCTAGCTCAAGCTGGACGGGCTGGCCACAGAGCTTTTCGAGCAAGGCGGTTATCGGCAGGCTGTACTGGGCACGAATCCAGTCTAACTTGAACCTGTTGGCAACAAAAAGCACCACTTTGCCGACGTCATCCGAGATTTGCACATTGAGCGGGCGTATCCAAGTGTTGAACTGTTGTTCCGGCAGGTCCAGCGCGAGCTGGTCCAAGCAGGCCTTCCATAAGCTTTCGCCCGCTTCGTTGGCATACGAATCACTGTGGTGTGGGAGCAGTCCCTCGGTCATGGCGATATTAAAATGGGGACAAATGATAAAAACAAGGGGCCTGAGGTGAAGTTATTAACCGTTTATCCACAATTTGCAGATAACCTCAGGGTGGCGATCTTAACCGCTTTGCAAAGCGGCGTGTTCCGTTGCTTTTGTCGACATGTTGCGTGCTCTCAAAAAGTTTGCAATAATGGAAGGCTGCCCTGAGGTTTTCCGGGCACCCTGCAAACAGCACCGAACTCTCAGGAATTGAATAATGAAACGCACCTACCAGCCATCGAAAATCCGCCGCGCCCGCACGCACGGCTTCTTGGTTCGCATGAAAACTCGCGGTGGACGCGCTGTGATCAACGCGCGCCGTGCTAAAGGCCGCAAGCGCTTGGCGGTCTAGGCTTGTAGGGGTTGGCTCTGTCCTCAACGTGCAGCGGCTGAAAACCCGACCTCAGTTTCAAACGGTGCTGGCGAGCAGGCCGGGCGTTAGAACCGCACACTTTGCCCTTCACAGCTGCGAACTGACAAAAATGATCGAGCCCCGAACTGCAGCTGTCGCAACACGGCAGGATTCTCTCGGAGGCTCGAACGCCGCCCTTCAACCCGTTTTAGGTGCGATGGTGCCGAAACGTTGGGCCAAACGAGCGGTGACCCGTAATGCCATAAGGCGTCAAATTTACATCGTCAGCGATCAGTTTTTTGATGTGCTGGCCGCGCAGGCCCACGTCGTTCGGCTGCGTGCAGCGTTCGACCGCAAGACATACGTCAGCGCCACCTCAGATGCGCTGAAATTCGCAGTGCGCATCGAGTTATTGGAGCTCTTCACTCGCGCCAGTGCTCACGCGAAGTTGCGCGCCTAGCGTCATGGTGCAGGCTTTGTTGATTGGCGTCGTGCGCGCCTATCGTCTATTGTTAAGCCCTTGGTTAGGTGCGGGTTGTCGGTTTGAACCGACCTGCTCTGTGTATGCTTTAGGGGCGTTGCAGACCCACGGCGCTGCTGTGGGAAGTTACCTCGTTGTGTGCAGGCTTGCGCGCTGTCAGCCGTGGTGCGCTGGTGGGCATGACCCGGTGCCAAGCGATAAACCCCGGCTGTTTAGCCGCCTGATCTCCCCATCTTCCGAAAAGAAATCTTCATGAACGATATTCGCCGCACCATTTTGTGGGTGGTTTTTGGTTTCTCCATGGTCCTGCTGTGGGATCAATGGCAGATTTACAACGGCCACAAAGCCACTTTCTTCCAGGGTCAGCCTGCGATGGTGCATACGACTACAGTCGGCTCAGGTGTCAAAACAGCTGCTTCCGACCCCAGCGTACCCAGTTCTGTAGCCCTCGCGCCCTCCACGCTGCCTACCGGCGGGATGGTTGCTGCTGATGGCACGGCCCCTGGCGTACCCAGCGAGCGATTCACCGTTAGCACCGATGTGCTGAACCTGCGTTTCGACACCCAGGGCGGTACTCTGGTAGGTTCTGAGTTCTTGAAGTTCGGCGACACCACTGACCAGACCAAACCCTTTGTACTGCTGGACGACAGCAAAAGCCGCGTCTATCTGGCGCAGTCGGGCGTGGTGTCGGGCGCTTTACCGGGTGCGTTCCCTACCCACAAAACTCCCATGACGGCAAGCGGCGAACGCGTGCTCAAAGACGGCGCCGACAGCTTACAAATCCGTTTTGAATCTGCGGACGTGGGCGGTATCCGACTGGTCAAAACCTACACCGTCACGCGCGGCTCGTACGCGGTGGCCGTCAGCCACGCGCTGACCAACACCACCGGTGCGCCGATTGCGCCGCAGCTGTACTTGCAATTGGTGCGCGACGGCAACAAACCCGACGGCGAGTCGTCGTTTTATTCGACTTTTACCGGCCCTGCGGTCTACACCGAGGCCCAGAAGTACCAAAAAGTGGAGTTTGCGGACATCAAAAAGAAAAGCGCAGAGTACGAAAAGCAGTCCAGCACTGGCTACGTGGCCATGGTCCAGCACTATTTCGCCAGCGCCTGGATCCTGCCCGAGGGCATGGTCCGCACCATGTCGTTGGACCCGGTTGAGCTCGGCGGCGGCGTTCCCGATTGCTGCTACCGCGCCGCCATGGTCGCGCCCCTCGAAGCGATTGCCCCTGGGGCCACGCGCTCTGTTGAAACCACCTTCTTTGTTGGGCCCCAAGAAGAAAAAATACTAGAGGCGCTTGCCCCTGGCTTGGAGCTTGTTAAAGACTACGGGTGGCTGACGATTCTGGCCAAGCCGTTGTACTTTTTGTTGGACTACCTCCATGGAGTTATTCAGAACTGGGGTTGGTCTATCGTGGCCCTGGTGCTGTTGCTGAAAATCGCTTTTTATTGGCTCAACGCCAAGGCCTACGCCAGCATGGCCAAAATGAAGGCGGTCAGCCCCAAGATCACCGAGATGCGCGAGCGCCTCAAAGACAACCCGCAGCAAATGCAGCAAGAGATGATGCGCATTTACCGTGAGGAAAAGGTCAACCCCATGGGTGGCTGCTTCCCCATCATGGTCCAAATTCCA
This sequence comes from Rhodoferax sp., assembly GCA_029865675.1. Taxonomy (GTDB): domain Bacteria; phylum Pseudomonadota; class Gammaproteobacteria; order Burkholderiales; family Burkholderiaceae_C; genus Allorhodoferax. Next base: position 3,505 of record JARXAU010000006.1, on the reverse strand, counting down.
GTGTTCATCGCCTTGTACTGGGTGTTGTTGTCCAGTGTGGAAATGCGCAATGCGCCCTGGATGGGTTGGATTCAGGACCTGTCTGCGCCCGACCCCTTTTACGTCTTGCCACTGATCATGACTCTGACCACGCTGCTTCAAACAGCGCTCAACCCGGCGCCGCCAGACCCCATGCAAGCCAAGTTGATGTGGTTCATGCCGCTGGCGTTTAGCGTGATGTTTTTCTTTTTCCCTTCGGGTCTGGTTTTGTACTGGATTACCAACAACATCTTGTCTATTGCGCAGCAGTGGCTGATCAACATCCGCATGGGCGTCCCCCCGCAGTTCAACCTGCCATCTTTTAAATAAGCGCAGCTTGGGGGCGCCAAACCGGGGGCCGCGCAAGCGGCCCTTGTCGCTTCTGCTTCTTGTATAAGCTCCGCGTTCTTCGCTCTACTTCATGCTTAGTCGCCATCACGACCCCGTCATTGCTATTGCTACCGCCCCGGGTCGGGGTGCGGTGGGAATCGTGCGCGTCAGTGGCCAAAACCTCGCCCCGCTGGTGCGCACCTGGTTCGGGCGCGACCTGCGTGCTCGCGAAGCAACCTACCTGCCTTTCCCCGACGCCAATGGCTCGCCCATCGACCAGGGCCTGGCCTTGTATTTCCCGGCGCCGCATTCCTTTACCGGCGAAGATGTGTTGGAACTGCAGGCCCATGGCGGGCCGGTGGTGTTGCAACTGTTGGTCGCGCGCTGCCTCACGGTGGCGCAAAAAGAAGCTGGGCCGGCCACAGGCGCCCTCTTGCCGCGCTTGCGTCTAGCGCAGCCGGGTGAATTTACGGAACGGGCGTTTTTGAACGACAAAATCGACTTGGCTCAGGCCGAGGCGATTGCCGACCTGATCGACGCGAGCACAGAGGCCGCAGCCCGCAGCGCCACGGCATCGCTCTCGGGGGCGTTTTCCAACCAAGTCAGCACTTTGCGCGACGCCCTGGTGCGACTGCGCATGCTGGTTGAGGCAACGCTGGATTTTCCAGAAGAAGAAATCGACTTTCTGCAAAGGGCCGACGCCCACGGTCAGCTCGTGCGCCTGCAAGCGGCCTTGCAGGCCTTGCAGCAGCAAGCAACCCAAGGTGCGCTGCTGCGCGAAGGCATTCAGGTGGTGATTGCTGGCCAGCCCAACGCGGGCAAGTCCTCGCTGCTCAACGCTTTGGCCGGGGCGGAGCTTGCTATTGTCACGCCGATTGCTGGTACGACGCGCGACAAGGTGGAGCAAACCATTCAAATCGAGGGTGTGCCGGTGCACGTGGTGGACACCGCCGGCCTGCGCGAGAGCGAGGACGCGGTCGAGAAAATCGGTATAGAGCGCGCCTGGGGCGCCATTGAAGGTGCCGACGCCGTGCTTTTTTTGCACGATTTGACGCGCTGCACCGCGCCCGACTACGCCGCCGCCGATGTGCAAATTGCAAGTCAATTGGTACAAAAAATCGGCCGCCAGGTGCCCGTCATCGACGTGTGGAACAAGGCCGACGCGGTGGCAGATGCCCTGCCGATGGCACCGGGTGTACTTCTGTCCGCCAAAACCGGCGCTGGGTTGGACGCGTTGCGCGCTGCCTTGTTGCAAGCAGCGGGCTGGCAAGCTCCAGCCGGGGGCTTATTCATGGCCCGCACGCGCCATGTGCAGGCCTTGCGCCGGGTGGATGCCCATTTGATGGAGGCGGTGGCCCATTTGGCGCAAAGCGCCCAAGCGCTGGATCTGCTGGCCGAAGAGCTGCGTTTGGCGCAAAACGCTTTGAATGAAATCACGGGTGCGTTCAGCTCGGACGATCTGCTCGGCGTGATTTTTTCCAGCTTTTGTATCGGTAAGTGAGCAGCAGCGGCAGTTCCGCTCCTGCCTAGGCGCCGCTTTACGACGCTTCACGGCGGTTCGAAACGCACTTAAGCCCGGTCATAGAATGTCCCGATGACCGTTTCTCTGCCCGCCCTGTCCCCTCTCGCAGCCCAACGCGCTCTGGCCCTGGCGCATGCCACTTTTGACATTGAAGCGGCGGCGGTGCTGGGGCTCAAAGCGCGCTTAGGCGACGCGTTTGCTCAAGCAGTGGGATTGGCTTTGTTGATTCCGGGGCGGGTGGTGGTGATGGGCATGGGCAAGAGCGGCCACGTGGGGCGCAAGATCGCCGCCACACTCGCTTCCACCGGGACCCCGGCCATGTTCGTTCATCCGGCCGAAGCCAGCCACGGCGACTTGGGCATGGTCACTGCACAAGACCTGGTGCTGATGATCTCCAACAGTGGTGAGTCGCAAGAGATCAGCGCGGTCATCCCTGTCCTCAAACGCCTGGGCACGCCCCTGGTCGCCATGACCGGTAACCCCCATTCCAGTATGGCCCAGCACGCGACGGTGTGGCTCGACACCGCAGTTGACAAAGAGGCCTGCCCGCTCAACCTTGCGCCCACTGCAAGCACTACGGCCCAACTGGCCATGGGCGACGCCTTGGCTGTCGCGCTTCTCGACGCGCGCGGCTTCAAGGCCGAAGACTTTGCCCGCTCACACCCAGGTGGTGCGCTGGGACGCAAGCTGCTGACCCACGTCAGCGACGTCATGCGCACAGGCGATGCGGTGCCGCGCGTGGGCCTGAGCGCAAGCTTTAGCGATCTGATGCGCGAAATGAGCGCCAAAGGCCTCGGCGCAACGGCGGTCGTCGATGTGCAAGACGGCGTGCTGGGCATCTTTACCGACGGCGATTTGCGTCGTTGGGTTGAGCGTGGCGTCGACTTGCGCGACAAAATCGCCCAAGACGTAATGCACGCCGGGCCCACTACGATTGCCGCCGACGCGCTGGCTGTGGACGCGGCAGAACTGATGGAGCAGCGGCAAATCACCAGCGTGTTGGTAGTGGACGCCGACGGGCGCTTGTGCGGCGCCATCAACACCAACGACTTGATGCGGGCCAAGGTCATTTGATGCCGACCGTCGCCCCCTACCACGCCGAGCTGTTGGAGCGCGCCAAAGCGGTGAAAGTCGTGTTTTTTGACGTGGACGGCGTGTTGACGGATGGCGGTTTGTTGTACTCCGAAACTGGCGAAACCCTCAAGCGCTTTCATACATTAGACGGCCACGGCCTCAAGATGCTGCAAAAGGCAGGTATCACGCCGGCCGTCATTACCGGGCGCGACTCTGCCCCCTTGCGCAATCGTCTCCAGGCCCTGGGCATCGGCCACGTCCATTTCGGTACCGAAGACAAGCGCCCTGCGGCCGAGGTCACACTGGCGGCGTTGGGGCTCGGCTGGAGCCAGGCTGCAGCCATGGGCGACGACTGGCCTGATTTGCCCATGATGAGCCGAGCAGCCTTTGCCTGCGCTCCACCCAACGCCCACCCTGAGGTTTTGGCGCGGGTCCATTTTGTGACCGATCGGCACGGCGGCCACGGCGCCGCGCGGGAACTCTGCGATTTGCTGCTGACGGCCAGCGGCCGCTATCAGGCGCAGCTTGCGGAGTACATCCGGTGAGGCGGCTGCTTGTATC
>JARXAU010000184.1 GCA_029865675.1 Rhodoferax sp. | reverse complement strand
CACCAAGTCCGCCAGCGCCTGGCGCTGCGCCTCGCCCAGCTTGTTCGAGCACAGCAACACATCAAACACCAGGCTCAGGTCCAGATGCACTCGGCCTTCTTCCACGATGCCAGCGGTGCTCCCGTCCGCCAAGACTGGGATGCGGGTTAGGTGAAAGGCGCGCGTGTAGCCCTCGGTGGTGACTTGGGCTTCAAAGTCGTTACACACCACGCCTACGGCGCGGAATGCAATTCCCGCCTCGCGCCCTAAACGCCGTTCCAAAGCGGTCATCAAGCCCAAAAAGGCCGTCATGGCCGGAAAGCCCCAAGTCATGGGACTGGATATCGCGTTGGCGTTTTGCACCCGGATGCGGGGCAACAGCAACAGTGCCGGATGTTGCGGCACATCGGCGGCGTCTAGTGCTTCGCTGCTCATGCGGCCTCCCGTTCATGGGCGGCAAGCTGCTCGGCCGCCAGCTTGCGCCATTCCAAAAACTCCCGGTCACCAACGGGTAGCGGGTCGCGTAGTTGTGCATTCACCCAGCGCGCGAAATCGGCTGCCACTGTGTCTGCGCCATCGTCTTGGTCCATCGCGCCAAGCGCTTGCCCCAGCGGGTCTAACCATGCGCGCTGGCCTGCTGATAGCCGACACTCGTCCGCCTGGCTCCAGCCGGGCGCCAGTGTGAACAACTCGGCCTGGAAAAGCACTAGCTCATCAATCAGGCTTTGCACCCACTCCTGTACCTGTCGCCGCGTCGGCTTATTTCGGGGAGGATCGCCTTGCAAGAAGAGCCGCAAGGCGCGCGCCTGCTGGGCCACAGCGCGGCGACGGCCATAGACCTTGAACAAGGAGCTGACCCGCAACAGTGGCCGAACATCTTCCGACTTCCAGATAGGCGGAATGGAGGCCAACAAGCAGTTGTCGCCCCGCCGCTCGCTGTTGAGTTGGCTGATGTTTTGCGGCTTGGTGCCGCCCAGCTTTTGAATCGCCAGTTGGGGGTATTCACGCACCGGGCGGGAGTGGTAGTTGCCCGCCTTGCGTGCAGCACGTGCCGCTTTCACGTCCTCACTAAAGCGGTCGTCTTGTATCTGCTGGTAAACACGGTGGACCAACGAAGTGGGGTAAAGCGGTGCAAGCAGGTGAAAAGCGCCATCGTCGTGGGCACCGTTGCCCACTAGCCAATACAGTTGTTTCGCGTTGGTATGGCTGCTTGCAGTGCCGCGCGCCTCTGCCAAGCTGGCAAATGCTGCCATCCATTGCTGCGCCAGCACCGTGTTGTCGGTCAGCGCGGCTGTCAGATCTGCGTCGCCCTGTACCGCCAGTTCCAGCAAACTGTGGCCGTCGTGGCTGAGTTTGAGGAACTTGTACACGTCCAGGGCGGCGGCATTGCCCACCACATCGGCGGCGAATGCCTTGCCCAAGCTGTGCGTGCCAACGGCTGCGCTTGGGTGCAGCGTGGCTGGCTCGCGGTACAAGCTGCTGCCCTTGGCATCTGGATGGATGGGCTTGAGCGAATGGGTGACCGCCTGTATTTGAACCACGCGCCGCGCCGCGTCGTCTAGCCAGATGGCGGGAATGAACTGGGCTTGAAGCTCAGTTCGCTTGGGGTCGTCCGGGGCTAGCTTTTCAAGTTTCCCATTGAGGCGTTCTGACAAAAACTGTTCAATAAGTAATTGAAGGCTCGCCACACGACCAAGATCGGGGTACGTTGGCATAGAGATTCCTTTAATTTCCGCAGATTGCGGCGTTTAGAATCCCTCGAACACCGTCCGAGGGAATGGATTGGTGGCGGTTTGGCCGCTATCAATCCCTCCTGATTGAATGACTTCTAGTCATATTTCGTTCCTCCTGGGTCGTCATTCCTCGACCATAGCTGCCGGCGGGGTCCAAACGTTGGCGGTGTTTGTGGGCTGCATAGCGCTGTAACGCTATGCAGCCCAAATTTTAGGTGAAAATTGAATAGTGTTAACCAGTACGGTTAGGGTTTTACTCACTGCTGAAAAAGCAGCTCAGAAAAGTACGGTAAGCGGTTTGCTCACCTTCCCTACTGCCGAGTAGGCAGTCTTCGGTGAGGCCCGACCTGCTAGGACGGGCCTCACATTTTTTTCCAAAACCCGAGAAGGGGGTGTGACAGCCACCCCTCTTCGTGGTTGATGACATTGACCGTGCCGAACCGCTCTGCGCAATACCGCACAGACCGCTCCATGGACTCGGCTAGCGTTTCCAGTTCGGCCATGAAGTCGGTGACGCCCCATGGTGTGATGCCATCGCCGTGCGTGGCTTCATCTGGCAAGCGGGTGTGCAACGCACGCTCCACTTCCGCGTACAGCCTTTCGGCACGACGGCCCGTTTTGACATCCAGCACTTGGTGCAGCACTGCTTGCTCCCCATCCTCATCCGGCAGGAGCACCAGCGTGACCTCGCGCTGGACTGCGTCGTCGCGAAAGGGGTGTTTCTGCTGAAGCAGGCCGGTCAGCAGCGCGTCTTGTGGCGGCAAGTTCCACCAGGTGCTGGCGTTGGCTTGCGGCAGTGGGACTGTGCGCGGCCCACGCGCATGGCGTCCCGTGACTGACGCTGACACCGTAGGCTGCGGCAGCATTTGCTGGCGCATACACGCGTGCTCCAAGTGCATTAGCCGCTCCCGCGGCTTGAGCGCACCCTCCGCCGGGCACAAGATGCGGGGGCGGGCGTCAAGGGTGGCGAGTTCGTCGGCGTCTAGCAGGGTGCGCAGGTCGTGGCTTGTGAGGCGGTGCGCGCCGTCATTGGTCTCAAAACCCGGCCAACGAAAAGCGGCCTCGGTCGGATGGGTGAAGCTGCGCAGATTGCGGGTGAACACATGCACATTGGTCCTGCCGCAATCGCCCGCACGGTGGCGGCGCACCCGACCTAGCAGTTGAATCAGCGAGCGCCCTGAAGATGGCTCCACCACGGCCCAGTCGTAATCGTGGTCGCGGCCCACTTCGGTAACGGGCGAGCCCAGCACGATGAACAGGTGGTCATCCTCCACGCTGCCGTCAATCCGTTCGCGCACCGACGGCAGCGCGAACACGGCGTCGGGAAATTGCCTTTTGAGGGTGCTGTCGAGCTGACGCTCAATGGCTGAACGGATGAGCAGTGGATGGCGCGAGTGGTACACGCACAAGTGAATGCGCAGGGCTTGGGGCGCACCTTGCGCAAACAGGGCCAATGCCACGGTGATAAGCGGCTCTATGTTGGCCATGCGCACAAGCCCAAAGCTCACCCGCCTGCCCGTCTGTGGGTCCAAGCTGTGGTGCTCCGAATGCAAGCCAGCCACCGATTGCAGGATGGCGGTGGCCAGTGCTGCGCAGGCTTCTTCCCGGCGCTTGCCCAGGCCTTCTAGCGGAACCAAGGCCAGCCTGCGGCGTGGCGCCTGTGCTTGCCGCGCCAAGGCTTGGACGCGTTCGTCTACAAAACCCTGGTGCTCTGCCGCAAAGTTTGTCGGGCCAGCGCACAGTGCGTGGCGCTGGCTGAATTCGTCTATCCACAGGCAGCATGTCGGTGCGGGTGCACCGGGCTCCACGGGGCGCGGGCCGCGATTTGCCTGGAACTGGCTGCGGCCCGTGGCGTAGGCTTGAAACAGACCTTGCACCAAGGCGGGCGGCAGCGTGGCCGAAGACAGCAACACCCGCGCACCCAACAAACCGGCCCAATGCACCAAGCGGGTGAGGGCGGGCAAGTCCGCCAAGTCAAAGTCGTCCGGTTCGTCTAGCACCAAGTCACCACTGAGTAGGCGGAGTATGGGTGCGATCTGGCGCCCGCCGCGCTGGCTCTCGGTGGCAGGCATCAGGTGGTCTATGGTGCAAACCAGTAGGGGCGCGAGCAGCAGCTTGCGAATGTTTGGGTCCGCCACGGCGCGCTGTAGCAGCGGGTGCTGGTCGGTGCGGCCTTCAAACAGAACGTGGCCGTCTTCATCCAGCAGTGCCTGGCCTGAGGCAGAGCCCTTGGCCTCGGCCAAAGCCTCAAAGTGTTCAAAAAGCGCGCGGTTTGCGCTACCGCCGACGAGAATGGCCAGGTCTTCCTCGTCCAGACCCAACAATTCGCTAAAGGCCTGCCCGGTCTGCAGGGTGAGTGTGCGCAGTCCCATGGCGAATGCGCAGCGCATGCCTAGCGCCGGGTCGGCCAGGGCGTACATCACCCGGGCGTTTGCCAAGGTTTTGCCGCAGCCGGTGGAGGCCATGTTCACTATGAATGCACCATGGGCCTCACTTTGCAAGCGCACGCTGGCTGCAATATCTGCGGCCTTGTCCTGCCAACGAAAGCGTTCAGCTTCCGCGCGTTGTTTGAGTTTTCGGTGTTTTCCCAGGCGCGGCAGGTGCTGCTCAAACCGAGGTAGAAAGCGGGCCACTTCGGCGCCATGCTGGGCCACACCCAGCAGGTGTTCGTCCAGCGTCTGGTTGGCTTTGCCGCCATCGCGCGTGTTGGCGACCAAGCGGCTGGCGTTTTTCACCGTCACGCGGCCCGCCGCTGGTTTGCCATCGAATGCCAGTTCCAGACTGGAGTAGTGGTGGTCCGCTAGCATCAGGCACAGGCGGCTGAGGTGCAGCACAAAAGGGTTGTTCATCACCTCACTGGCTTGTTCTTTCCCGGTATAGCCCAGCAGCCGCTGGGCTAGGCGTGCGGCGCGGTGTCGCCATTCGGGCGTGGTGACTGGCAGACCGTGCTCGAACGTCCAAAACGGCTTAAGCGCTTCCTCAGTGGCGTTCTTGAATTCACTTTCGTTCCAGCTGGCTTCAACTCGCGTTAAGGTGTTCGTGAGCAGGCCGCTGGTGAACACTTCACCAAACGGAAGCACAGGCAGGCGGTGGTGGCTGACCACCAGCCAGCCCAGCGCCTGCGCCAACGGCGCCTGAGCGAGGCTTGCGAAAGGAGAGGGGTTGGGTGTGTGCGGGCTGTCCTTGTGCAGACGGGTCAACCAAGTGGAGTCGTCGTCGGGCGTTGGGGCCGAAAGCCGTGTCAGCCAGGTCGCGTCGTCATCGTTGCCAACAAACGCTTCCAGCAAACGTAGCGATACCCATTCGTGCCGAATCAGGTTGCGCCCAACAAGCCTGCCCTTCAAGCGATCTTGAAATGCCTGTATGGCTTTGCCAAGGTCATGCATCAAACCAGCCATATCGGTCAACAGACGAATCAGCTCGCCGGTATGCCAGTCGTTCTGGTCTTGTTCGCGCAATATGTTGCGCTGGGTGCGGTTGGTGGGCACCGAGCCCTGTGCATTGAAACGCGATGCATCGCCCACCGTCCACAGCAGTTCACTCTGGTCAATGCCCCGAATCCAATGGCAGGCAACTGCCGTGTTTTTGCGTGCGGTCTTGCGCAATAGTTTGCGCAAGGTGTCCAGTCCTTGCTGGGTAATGGGGGTTTGCCAAGTGCGGTCACCCCGGCGCTCAGCGAACTGGTCGAGAATTCGGCGCGTCTCCGTGAGGGCGCGCTTTTCGCACTGGGATACGAGCAAAACATTCATGCCTCACCTGCCTTGTCAGATACGGCCATCTTGCTAACGGTAGCCGCTGTTCGCTTGACCACCTCGATCATGAAGTCCAGCGCCTCGGTGCGGGTAAGCGCCTCGATGCAGGCCTGCCGAAACTCTGGTTCCGTATGCCCCTGTGTGGCGGACAAGAATGCTTGCGGCAGGATGACCGCATCCTTAATGAGGTCTGCAATGTCAAACACTAAGCCACCCCGCCGGGTTTTTCCGTGCAATATCGCCAGGGCATGTGGCAGGCCGAGTACCCAGGCGGCGGTGGCGCCTAGCCCGTAGGCAAGGTAATTGCCATGGTCTAAAAACTGATTGGCAGCATCCAGGCTATCGCCGCGTTTTGCGCGGGTGAAGTTACCGTAAGCCGACCCCGCACTTGCAAGGCGATAGAGCTGCTTGGTGAGTCGACCCTCTTCGGCAAGCAACGCCGTAACGTCTGGCGCTGTGCGGATGGCCGCCGTACTGGCTTGCACCAGTGAACTTAGCTTTTCCAGGTTGGCGGCAAACCCCTGTTCTTTGAGTGCTTTGCTCCGGCTCCAGTGCTCGGTCAGGCGCTCCATGCGGGCCAACTGGAACGAGCGCGCTGCGGCTAATCGAAGCGCTTCGTCAAACCAAAATCGCACCCATTGCTGCAGATATTCAGTAGGCCGGTACTCGCTTTGTCCTGGAATCCAGGCAACTTCAAGGCATTGCTCGGTACCAGAAAACAGGGGCGTTCCGCCGCCACCGCAAAAGCCCAGCATCACCCCGCTCTTAGCTAGTTCGCGAACTGCCGCCTGGGTGATAGAAGTACCTGTACCCAGCAGGAGTGTCGTGGTGTTTGCGATAGGGATGTTCCAATAAAGTGAACTCTTTTCCCTCTCTGTCACGTACTCAACACGGCCACCGTTCACTAAAACCCGGCAGTATTCCAAATAGTAGACGTTTGCCCGCTTAGAGTGCAGAACTGACTTAAGGTCACTTGCATCAATATTATTTAGCATGACCCTAGGTCGATTAGGTAAGAGTTAATCGTATCAGCAATAACAATCTGTGTTTCATGTGTGGAACTTCGGATACGCACCTCAGGAATGACGTCTTGCTTCTTACCAGTTTGCCTGGGCTAAAGCTCACCAGGTGAGCTTTAGCC
>JARXAU010000172.1 GCA_029865675.1 Rhodoferax sp. | reverse complement strand
GCGCGGTGCGGTTGTAGTCAAACGTGCCACCCCTGAGCGAAATGTTTTTATTGGCAGCGGCAAAGGTGATCGTGCCGGTTGCGGGACTTGTCAGGACTTCAGCGGGAGCATCGTCGGCGGTCAGTTTGTACTTGAATGTGAGGCCGGTTACTTCGGTGACGATGTGAGCGCCGTTGTATGTGTATGGGGTAGCACCCAACACCACGACAGCTTTACCCACTTGCGGCAGGTTTGCAGCGTCGGCAAGGGTCGCCACAACAGTGATTCCGTCAGCACTGGTAAGGCTGGAGATTGCCTTGTTTTCGGCGTTCCACTCGCTGTTGCGCAGGATATTGCGCCGTGCGCCAGCTGCGTTTTTAATCGCAGTGCGAGGGCCGAGAACCAGCGATGTATCGTCGTAAATGGTCAGCGGAGCATCCACATACACATCACCCGCCACATCAGCCAGCACTTCGCCTTGACCATCTAACCACGCCTGAATGAGCGCTCGGTTTACGCTTGCCAGCGCAGGAGCGTTTGGAGTCAAGCCAAGCACTGGAAGCCGCACAACGCCATCACCCACACCCAATGCTCTCTCTCCGGTGAGAGGATTGGTTTCTACAAAAGCAAACGACTTGTCCGGCCCCCGCTGATTCGTAGCACCTAATTTGGAGTTCGACGCCCCAATCAAGTTACCGTAGTCGTCAACGATGAAATCAATATTTTGTGAGATTGGCATGGGTTTCCCTATTTAGGTTTTGGAGCGGCCGGCGCGCTTGGCCGGTGCGGTGGGCTTGGCTGCTTTGGCCCCGCCCATGTTCTTCATGCTCTCCTGCAACTTGTCGATACGGCCAGTCACGGCCTGCAGCTTGCTGCGCTGCTCTGCTTGGATCAATGCCACCTCGATAGCCTGTTGCTTGGCAATCTCGGCCTTGCGTAGCTCGATGTCGGCGCGCATCTGGCGATCAGCCTCCGCGTTCAAGCCCTTCATGCGCTCTGCTTCCAGCTTGGACTCCACCTCGGATACGCGCCGGTCTGCCTTCTGCTTGGATTCAAACAACAGGCGGTCGGTGTCGTCGTTGGCGTCCTGCAGCTGGGCGGTGAGCTCGGCCACTTGGCCCTGCAGCTGGGCAATGGCCGGATCTTGGCCCTCGGGTCCGGCTTGCAAGTCGGTCAGCATGGTCTGCACCTTGGCTGCAGCCTCTTGGGCCTTCTGCTTCTTGAGCTCCACATCGGCCTGCAAGCCTTCCAACTGCAGCTGCTCCAGCATGGCGTTCTTTTGCGCCTGTTGCTGCATGGCTTGTTCTTCCTCGGGGGTGATCTTCTTGGCTGGGTCGCGCTGCCCGTTGATCTTGCGAATGCGCTGCAACCATTCATCCTTGTTGGGGATGTCCCAAAGGTCTACAGCCAAGTCCAGCACGGCCATACCCACCTCGGGCGGCAGTGTGGGCAGCATGGCGTTGAGGCTGTCCAGTGCTGCCTGGCGCATCGAAGCGCGCCAATCCTGCTCAGAGACAATGAAATCTGCCTTGCTGGCGGTAATGTCGTTGAGCACCTGGTCGGTTTGCGGGTCGATCTTGTTGACCTCCAGCCATTCGACCGGCTGGTTTTCACCCACGATCCGCACCACCTTGGCAGCGGTGTAGAACTGCTCGATGTTCGATAGCTGCTTCTCGCCCTGCAGCTGGATGGCCAGGCGCATGTTGTCGAAGATGTTGGCGGTCACGATGCTGCCTTGATCCTGACGCGCCAAAATGGCCTTGCCGCTGGTGGCGTTGGTGCTCAGGCCCAAATTCTCGGAGGTGACACCAGACACCTCTTGAATGAAGTTCTCGTCATGCTTGGCCAATTCCAGATTACCCTGGAACTCGCCGCCCGGCTTTTCAAAGCGCAGTTCACGGTTCGGATTTTTCTCGATCACGCCATCCGGCCGTGCAGCCTCGTCGCGCAGTTCCTCGATGTCATCGACGGCGCCCTTATCCATCACGATCCGGTTGTTACTCAGGATGTACAGAGCCTTAGACCGGCGCTTGTTCAAGTCCTCTTGCGGGTCGCGGATGTCTCGCACGATGCCATAGGGCATACCGTCGCGGGCATTGCGATAGCACCACATGGGCGTCAGTGGGAACTTGCGATGCTGATACGGGCTGATGCCGTCAAACAGAATGATGTCTTCGGCAAACAGCATCACGCGCATCTGCTTGGTGACTGCATCGATGATGGGGACACGGTACTTGTCACGCATGAACAAGTGTTCTTCGTTGCCCTTGTCGAACTCTTGGCCCCGCATGTCGCCGGCGGCAAAGTATTTCACCGCAATGGGCGTGGTGTACCAAGCCTCATGGATACGGACTTGCTCGCGCCGGCCAATGTCGGGCTGGTTGGATGACATCACCGCACTACGAGCGCCGTAGAGCGTGTATCCGGCAGATCCAGCCGAATCAAAGTCCCGGGCATTTGTCAATCGCTGGCCCAGGTACCAAACATCGTCAACCTCTTGCTCCAGCTCCGTCTGCCCTTCTCCGCGCAGCGCATTGGTGTGGGTCGGGAACATGGCGCAGGCCATATCCATGTCGATCACCTTGTTGCGGAACAGGTAGCGGGCGTCTGGTGTGTAAGCCAAGTCACGGCTGCGGCTGTCATGGAGAACATTGCGCCAGCTCTCACTGCGGGCGTAGAGCAATTCCTCGGTGGGGTCAGCGTTGACACCATCCTCCAGCCATCCAAGCCCGCCAATAACGCACTCCGCGAAGGCGGCAGACCGGTGAAAAGGCAAGCGGTTGACGTCGCTCAGGTACTTCAACACCTTCTTCTTTGTGTTTGCGCCTTCTTCGTCGCTGGGTTCGCGCGGCAACACGCTGCTGTCAAAGCGGGTGCGCTTTTCGGTACCAAGCACCCAATTCACCGTGGGTTTGACCTTGTTGAACACCATCGGCGCCTGGCCACGGGCGATCAGGGCTGCAGCGTCGTCCTCATTCCACTGCTTGCCATCGTAAAAGTCGTGATCCACGGCCATCTGATAGCGGTTTTCAGCTTGGCGGTTGTTCTCGTCCTCTAGGCACTCGCGCAGGCGCTCATGGCGGCGCTTGGTGTCCTGGTCGGTACCGGATGCGATTTGCTGCTCAGGGTTCTTGACCTTGAACATGTCCTCGCCGTTACCCTCACGGGCGCTTTTCTTTTCCCAGCCGTTCATGGTGCCGTCCTTACATCAGGGCTTCGTGCATGGTCTTGCCATCCACCTTCAAGGCCACTTCAATGCCTTGGATCAGCGGGTTTTTCAGCTGCGGGCGCTGTGGCAGGCTCGGCATACGCACCAAATCGGGCAGGTAACCCACAATGATGTCGATGACCCGCATTGCCGCGTCTTTGTCGGTGTGAAGGAAACCCAGCTGCACAGCTGCGCGCAGTGAGGCGGTCAGCAAATGCCGTGTCGGGTTGCCCTTGCTGTCTGCATAGGCGAATGCGTTTTCTTGGGGGATGACAAACGCACCAGATCCACCCAAACCGCCCTTAGCGCCTTCTTTGTAGAGGCACATGCAAGGTTGGTCATCGCCCGATTCGTGGTTGGTGTCCAGCCACTGAAAGCTGATGGCAATGTCCCCCTTCCGGGCTGCTTTCCATGCTTCCGGACCACCGAATGACACCATTCGTTGCCCGTTCTGGCCCAAAAGTAGCGGTTGATTGCTCATAGCGTGTTACTCCAAAGGTTTTATCGATCACCAGTTGTGCGAAGTGCTCAAAAGGGTGTTCGTAGTTGTGGTCGGCGTACTTGGTCGCCCAGGACTGCTCATAGAGCTCGATGTAGCGCTCGTAGCTGAACTCGATGCGCTCCACCGGCATTGCTTTGGTGCCGGGGTAGTAGTCCCGGGCGTAGCGGTTGGGCTGAATGAAGCCCTGCAGGACAAACATTTGCGAATGGAAGTCAAGGCGCAGGACAAAGCTGAACTCGGCCGCGTATGTGATTGGCACTGCCTCCATTGGCTGCGCATCAAACACGAAGGGCGCAAGTGGCATGGGCTTGACAGCTCGGAAGGCGTATTGCGCGCCAAGCACATCAATCAGCTTGTTACCGTAGCCCAAGCGGCGCAGCTTGCCCCAATCGAAGCCTCGCAGTTCGCGATCAATGTCGCGGGTCATTTGTGGGGTCATGCAACTCTCCAGCTTACTTGTCGGGCCTTGCGCCCGGTGCTGGCCGGCGGGAAGCCGGCAATATCTCGGCCTGACATCACCAGGTATCTCAGTGCGTCAAGCGCGTGGTCGTTTTCTTTGACTACCCGGCCCTTGTCGTCACGGCGGTACAGCCGGTACTCACCCAGCAAGTTGCCCATGCTCTTGAACACCTTGAGCCGGCCGGTCGATAGGCGCTGCCATGTCTCGTAGATCCCGCTTTCCACCCCGTTAATGGCCGGAATCAGGTTCAGCCCTAAGTTTTGGTAGCTGTACAGCAGCTGCTCGCCGTCCTTCTGGCTTCGGCCACGGCTGGCGGGATCAATGGCGCCTTGCATCCACTCACCACGGGCGCGGATGGCGTCAGCGTGAATGCTGGGTTCTGCCTGCCCGCGGTAGTGCTCTGAGTACAGGTAGAGCGTGTCGGTGTCTCGATTCCATGCGCCAAACACTGCAGCGGTGCGGTTCCAGCCCACATCCATGCCGTAGCTGCGCGGCCAGTGTGCGGGCACTGCAAAGTCATCCACCACAAACTCGGATTCAGCTATCGGGTAGATCGCGCCAGATCCAAGCGCCGGAATGCCTTTCGTCCGCGCGTCACGCTGGTGCGGCGGCAACTTGGCAATCATTTCAGCCTTGATGTCTGCGTCCAGGTGGGGCACATCGTCCCAGCCGCATTGCGTGATGCTGATGCCCGCTTGACCCTGCTCCCGCGCCTTCAGCAAGCGCAACACCAGGGGCGTGAGGCCATTCAGGGGCGTGAACGTCAGCATGGAAATGCCGCGCTTGGTCATCAGGCGCACCATTGCCTCGTCGTACACATCCTCCGGGCATTCCTCGTCAGCCCAGAATATGTCCAGCTCAAAGCCTTGGAAAATCTCGCGGCCCTGCTCGTAGGACCGTAGCCATAGCTCGCTGATGCCGCCTGTGACGTGCCTTACCGATACCTTCTCCACGGCGCCCTTGACGTGGTTGCGGGCCACAAAGCCGGTTATCAGCTCTCCAGGTATCAGGCCGATACCAATGTCTTCTTTGCGCTCTGTCGTGGCGCCCAGCAGTTTCAACTGCAGGATGTCGCGGGTTGTTTCGTGCGTGTCGCCTGAAATCATGGCCCGCACGGGCTTGGTGAAGCGGTGGCCTTTCCACCATGCCGGGTACTTGCCGGTCAAGTGGTAGGCCAGCTCACAGCCTGCGCTTACGGTCTTGCCTACCCGGTTTGCCGCCATGAACACCCGTTCACGGACTCGGGCGCCGGCTTCAAAAAACTCGATGTGCTTGGGGTAGAGCTCGCGGCGGTGTGGCCCACCGGTCGGGAACATGCCGTACAGACTGCGCTGCAGCGTGGATTTATGAACGGCTGCAATCAGCGCGCTCAGTGCATCCTTTTCTTGGGGGGTAGCGTCTTTCAGTTTGTCTAGTGCAGCAGCCGAAGCCACTGGATCAATCTGAATCAGCTGACTCAAGCCCCGGGGTCCACTAGTTTCGCCACAATCCCGAACTTGGCCAGCGCGGCCACAATGTCGGAGTCGTTCTTAGGCACTTCTTCGACCTTGGCGTCTACCTGCAGCTTGTCCCCGTACTTCTTGGGGGCCATGCGGGCCAATTTCCACTTGATGTTGTCAGCCTTGAGGCGCAAAGCCTGCACTTGAACCGGGAGCACAGCCCTTACTGCCTCGTCGCTCACATCGTCCAGGTCATCAAACAAGACATCGGCGCCGGCTTCCCTCGCGCGCGTGTACTGCTCACTAAATTGAGGGTCGTCACTCAACCAGGCAATAACTGTCGGAACTTTGGGGCGCCCTTGCCCGTTGTCGCAATACGAGCGCAAAGACTGTCCGTTGTTCAATGCCTCGATGACTGCCGCCTTGTGCGCTGCCTTCTGATCTGCAGTGAATGATTCGCGGGTGAATTTGGGCTTGTCGCCATTGCTCTGCGCAGTTTTTGGCTTATCTGCGGGTGCCGCTTTCACCTTTAGGGCGGTTGATGTCTTGGGTGTGGCCTTCTTGGCCGGTGCCTTCTTGGCGGGGGCTTTCTTAGGTGCCGGCATTCTCAATGGCTACCAGTGACAGGGCAATCTGGCCCTCGTCGCCTGCGTCCTTCAACACCTCGCGCAATTTATCGGCTGCGGCGTTGACCTTCTCCTGCCCCTCTTGGGTCATTTCGGAGATTGCGCCCAGCATCATCAGGCGGGCGGCTTTGATTTGGGGGTCTTGCTTGCTCATGGTCATGGCTTACTTCCCTTTGGCGCCGGCGCGATGCTTCTTGACTGCGCGCACCTTTGCAGCCACTCGCTGCGCGTGGGCATTCGTCCATCCCGGCCCTTTGCGGCGCGATGCATTGGCTTGGCGGCGATAGCCGGTACCTACACGGGCGCCATCCTTGCGGGCCTGGTCGTTCTTGCTGCCGGTGTTTTTGGTTGGTCCGGACAAATGGGTTGTCTCGTCCATGGCGATAACGCGCATTGCCTGCCCACCAGTAGGGGCTGTGGCGCCTGCAGCTAGTGTTGCCGCGGCCAATGCTGCAGCTAATGCCATGCCTCCACGGCGCGAACTGCTCATACCTACGATCACGCGGTCTTTTTCCATCTTTTAGTCTCTCTTGGGGTTATCCGCTAATGCTGCGGTTCTCGATGTGGTGTGGCCCTTGCCACAACTCCGCGATGGCCGTTCTGTAGTTCCACTCATGGCGCATGTCGCCATAGCAGACCTGCAGGACGGCCAAATGGATCAGGGTGCATTTCACGGGGTACGCGGCCAAGCCTCAATCAAGGTTTGGACATCGTTTGCGTGTCGTTCAGCTTTTCCCGCCATGTCTTGATACGCTCCTGCGCACTGGTCGAGTACGGCACTAAGGGCAGAGGCTCGCTCAATGCAGGCGGCGGGGGTAGCTTGGGCAAGGCGGGCGGTTGCGGCTTCCAAGTCGCGCTGCAGGCCGTCACGCTCAGTGCGAGCGCCATCCAAGCGGCTCCGCGTAGCAGTCTCTCGGTTCGTTGCTGCCACTGTTGCGGCGATAGAGTTGCGAGCGATTGCGCTCCAAGCAGTGTTTGCGCGATCAGTGGCTTCAATGACGGCGTTTGCATGTTTCAGCTCCACAGCAGTGACATTGCCCGCTTGCATCTGCCAGGCAACGTAGAAAGCACCAGATCCGGCCACGATTGCGGCCAGTAGGTGCGTGAGGATGGTGCGTGCAAAGGGCGGCATGGCGCGCTCCTTGAATTGGTGCCCCAGCCGGTACGTTCAGGGAGACAAGCTGAACAGGGGGGTTTTGTGCCGGCCGGGGCGTAAATTGGCAAACAAGGTAGGAGTCGAACCTACAACCTTCGGATTTGGAGCCCGCTGCGCTGCCAGTTGCGCCACTTGTTCAAATTGAGGGGTGATGGTGTCGGGATTCACGCCCCGTAAAGGCAGGGATCGAACCTGCGACATTTGCGCTCTGCCTACTGAGCTACACCACCATCACGGCATCGCCCCGCACCCGTTCGATTGCGCCCCTATTCATGCGGATCATTCGGGGTCATGGTCGGGTTGACGATGGCGTGATGGCTGATGGTGCTGCGGCCCCGCGTAAAGCAGCGGTTTTGTCGCGCAATGAAAGGAGCCTTCTCTAAGCTGCCTTGGTGGCTAATTCCCAAAGCTCCGCAACACCATCATTCAAGCGAGCTAGACGCAACCCTAGCGATACAACAAAAGCTGCCGCGACTGCACGGGCGCTGTACGTTGCCAAAACTGGCGCTGTTTTGCTCTTTGTTGGCGTGGTGCCGATTTCCTACACCGTCGCTTGAAAAATGGAAGTTTTGAGGCGAGTTTGTCCACCGGAAGCTACGCGGGCCTTTTGGCCTTTGTCGATCAGGTGGCGGCTCTCGCCAAGATTCGCAGCCGACACCCGCGCGCGTGAGTGTGTATCTGCGCGCGCGATATTAGTACGAACTCGCATAATTTTGAAGCAAATTTATACGAATTCGATTAATGACGGCTCATGGCGTCTGCTCCTTTGCCCGTGCTGCGTCGATAGCTTTGTCGTAATCTTGGGGTGTGCAGTGGCTTAACCATGCCTCTGTCTCAAATGCGCAGTTTTCACGCAGCCAGCGGTAACGCTCTGCATCAGCCCTATACAAGTCAATCAAATTGAAATCAGGCGCTTTGCCTAGCGGCGGCTTCCAAAGCTCCCCGCCGTGGTACGTGTAGCCAAGTTGCTCCAGTGTCTTGACTGCGCTTTGTGCGGCCTCGTTCTCAGCCTTCAGGGGCGCGGCTACAAGCTCCGCAAAGCGCTCAAGCTCTGCCTCCAAGTCGTAGCCTTCGCAGTGAGGCCAATGCTTGCCATTCAATCCGGTAGCAATTTGAAACCCAGCCTCTTTAGCCAGTTTGATGATGTCGGTCATGTCATCAGTCCCCCAAACCCGCGAATCCATCGAACCCGCTTGGCTGCGT
>JARXAU010000047.1 GCA_029865675.1 Rhodoferax sp. | reverse complement strand
CGCGTGTACCCCGCCAGCATGGCGTTAAACCCGCGTTCAAACAGTCGCACCAAACGACCGGGTGGCTTTTTATGGGCGTCGTCGGTCAAAAAGCGCCCGGCCAGCATGGGCACCAGCGTGAGCGACACAAAGGCCGACACCACAATCGCCAGGCTCACCACCACCGCAAACTCGTGGAACAAGAGGCCAATCACGCCGGGCATGAAGAAGATGGGAATGAACACGGCAATCAGCGAGGTCGAGATCGACACGATGGTGAAACCCACTTCGCGGGCGCCCACCAGGGCCGCGTGGAACGGCTTTTCGCCGTTTTCCACGTGGCGGATGATGTTCTCCAGCACCACAATCGCGTCGTCCACCACCAGGCCCACGGCCAGCGTCAGCCCGAGCAGAGAAATATTGTCTAGGCTGTAAGACATGCCCCACAGCAGTGCGACCGCGCCCATCAGCGAAATCGGCAGGGACAGCGTGGGAATGGCGGTGGCCACAAAGCGGCGCAGGAACAAAAAGATCACCAGCACCACCAAGACGATGGTGCCTATGAGCGTGAGCGAAACATCATGCAGGGCTTCGCGCACCGAGACTGAGCGGTCGTTGATGGGCGTCATGCTCACAGACTGGGGCAACTGCGCCTGGATGGTCGGCAGGGCGGCGCGTACCGCGTCCACTAGGCGCACGGTATTGGCGCCGGGCTGGCGTTGAATGCCGATGGTGATCGAATTTTCACCGTTGAAGGTGGCCCAGCTTTTCAGGGTCTCAACGCTGTTTTCCACCTTGGCAATGTCTTTCAGGCGCAAGGGCACGCCGCCCTTGGCGCTGATGATGAGGTTGCCGAAGTCAGAGGCGGTTTTAAGTTGCTTGTTGGCCTGCAACACCAGGGTTTGTTTGGGTCCTTCCAGGGTGCCCACGGGCGTATTGACATTGGCCGCGCGCAGGGCTGCGCTCACTTCATCGAGGCCTATATTCGCGGCCGCCATCGCGTCAGGCCTTACGCGCACGCGCACCGCAAAGCGCTTGGCGCCGTAAATGTTCACCTGGGCCACGCCATTGATGGTGGAAAAGTTGGGCGATATCAGGTGCTCGGCGTAGTCCTGCAAATCGGCGGGCGAGAGCGAGGGCGAGGTCAGCGCAATCAGCAGCACGGGCGCATCAGCCGGATTGACCTTGCGGTAAGACGGCGGGTTGCTCATGTCTTGCGGCAAAGAGCGCTGGACTCGCAAGAGCGCTGCCTGCACGTCCACGGCGGCGGCGTCCACATTGCGGCCTTCTTCAAACTCTAAGGTCAGCGAGGTGCTGCCCAAGGTGCTGCTCGAACTGATGGTTTTAAGGCCGGGTACGGTCTGAAACTGCTTTTCCAGCGGCAGCGCCACCGAACTCGCCATGGTCTCGGGGTTGGCACCGGGCAGGGTGGCAGACACACTAATGACGGGCGAGTCGTAGCTCGGCAGCGCCGCAACCGGGATGTTGCGCAGGCCCAGAATGCCCGCGCCCACGATGGACAGATTGAGCAGCACCGTCATCACCGGACGGCGGGTGAACAGTTCGGAGAAGTTCATGGCGCGCTGCGCGACGGCGTGCCCACGGCGGCGGGGGCTGTGACAGCGGGTATCCCTGCCGGGGGCGTGCCGCTTTTGGCTTCTTTGGGGCGCTCCACCACCAGCGAGCCCGGACGCAGGTTCTGCTTACCGTCGACCACCACCACCTCACCTTCCGTAACTCCGGTAATCGCAGCCTCTGCGTTTTGTCCGGCTACTTGTTTGACCGGGCGTGCCAGGGCTTTTCCCTCTTCCACCACATAGACCATAGGACCGCGCGCAGACTGGATCAAGGCTGCCTGTGGCACGATGACTGCGTCTTTTACGGTGTTAATGGTCTGGGATATCTCCACAAAGGCGCCAGGCCACAGGCGACCGTCCTTGTTGTCAAACCTGGCGCGCGCGCGCACCGTGCCCGAGGCTGCGTCTACCAAGTTGTCCACAAAGTACAGGCGGCCTTGGAAACTGCCGCCGTTGTCGGCCAGGGTGGCGGTGACCTGGGTGCCACCGTCTTTGAGCGCCGCGATGGCCTGGGCCAGGTTGCGCTGGGGCAGGTTGAAGGTGACTGCAATCGGGTCGAGCTGGGTGATGGTGACCATCGGCGAGAGATTGCTTTGCAGCGCGGTACCAATCGACACGCTCAGCGCTCCCGCACGTCCGCTCAAGGGCGCAACAATTTGCGTGTAAGACAGCGCCACGTTGGCCGCTTCGATGGCTGCTTGGTCAGCTAGCAGGTTGGCAGATGCTGCGTCGACCGCCGATTGAGCGGTGTCTACGGCACTTTTGGTCACGAAATTTTGCGCCTGGAGTTCTAAGGCGCGCTGCAACTGGCGTTGGGTGTCTGCCAGCACCGCCTGGTTTTTGGCTAGTTGGGCCCTGACTTTAGCCAGATTGGCCTGTTCAACGCGGCCGTCTAGGCTAAATAAGGGGTCTCCTGCGCGTACGAACTGGCCGCCCTTGATGTGCATTTTTGTCACTACCGAGCTGGTCTGCGCTTTGATGTCCACACTCGCCAAGGGGAACACAGTACCCGTGGTTTTCAGGTTGACCGCCATGTCCCGCGCTTCTGCTCTTGCGGTGGTGACCGAAACTGCGGGACCCGCAGGATTGGCTGACCCGGGTGCAGCGCTTGGCCCGGGCGCCGCCAGTGAAACCGGTGCGCTGGCAGCTGGCGCTTGGCCAGGGTTGTTAGCGGGTGTTTTTTCGGTACATGCCAGCAGGCCCAGAGAGACGATGGCGGTGTATGCGCCAAATAAGAAAAGACGGGGATTCATAGGAGCCCAGAGTTGTGCACTGTGCGGATCACTTCACTTCGCTGGAAGATAAAGCGCGTCTCCCCGTTGCGTCATCACAGCGGGCCTTAGATCTTAATGGCTGCCCGCGACACCCCGATGCCTCACTTGCGATGCGTAACCGGCGATCCATCTTGCAACCCGGCCAACGGGCTTGGACTGGCAAGACTGTTGGATTGCACTACCGCGCCAGGGTGAGCGCCACACCATATTCCAGCGCAGCATCCATAAGCGCCTCCAACTGGCCGTGGGCATAGGTGCTGAGCAGGTAGAGGTCAAAACGGTCTTCGCCCAAGCGGTGCAGGCTGCAGGGCACGTGGTGGTGGCCGCTGAGTTGCATGCGGCCCACGGGAAAGGCGGCGTCGCGAAAGTCCAGCGCAAACAGCTTGCCCAAGGCCGCCACCGCCTGCGCGCCCTGCACCTGCACGCGAACGCGCGCGTGGCTCAGGTCCAGCACAGCGCCCAGGTCGGGCGCAATACGGCGGCGCAGGGCGCCCACGGTGTCTGCCGCCGTCTCGCCAACCAGCAAGAACTCCGTGGGGCCTGTGCGCATCAGAAGCCCCAAGGGGCAGGGCGCGGTCTGGCCGGTGGCGGATGGAAGGGGAAACATGTCGGTGGCGGCCAAAGCCTGCGCCAGCGCGTCGCACAAGGCGGCAGTGCCGCTAGGCCAGGTGCTGATCAGGGTGACGCTGGGCAGCGTCTGAGCGTGCAGGCGCACCTGTATCTGGCCGTCCCGGCTGGGGTGCTCGCATGCGCTGTGCTCGGCAAAAGGGCTATGGAATGCGGTATCAGCCACGGTAGCGTGCTCCTTGCGCGTCAATAAAGCAGGGGTCGACCACGCGCAGGCGGTATTGGCGCCCTTGGGTGGGGGAGGCGGCGATGATTTCTTTGCCGATGTGGGCGGTGCCGCCTTGCAGCAGGCCCAGGCCAATGGCCTTGCCCACAGTTTTGCTGAAGGTGGTGGACGTGATGTGACCGCGCCCGTGGCCCTTAATGGCGTCGTCTGCAAAAAACAGGATGGAGCCGTTTGCGGGCGGCTCGTTGGCGTCCACCGCCTCTAGCCCGACCAGGCTGGGTCGGTCGGGGCGCACCAGATGGGGGCTGCGGCGCAGCGCATCGCCCCAGAAGGCTTTGGTTTTGCTGGCCATCTTGCCCGCGCCCAGGTCGTCCAGCGTGGTGCGCCCGTCCATCTCGGAGCCGACCACATGACCTTTTTCTATGCGCAGCGAGCCCAGGGCCTCCAAGCCGTAGGGCCGCAATTGCCAGGGCTTGCCTGCGTCCAGCATGTGCTGCCACACCGCCAGCCCGTGGTGGGTGGGGGTAAAGATCTCAAAGGCCAGTTCGCCCGAGAAGGTCAGGCGCAGGATGCGCAGCGGCGCACCGGCCAGGGCGCCTTCACCTTGCGCGTCGAGCAAGCCCATAAAGGGCAGGGCCTCGTTGTCCAGCGCCAAGTGGGGAAACGCCGCTTGCAGCGTATCGCGCGCGCGCGGCCCGGCAACACTCATGGCCGCCCATTGGTCAGTGACCGAGGCCACCGTTACCCGCAGCTTGGGCCACACCACTTGCAGCAAAAACTCCAGGTGGCTCATCACTTTGGCTGCCTGGGCGGTGGTGGTGGTCAGGAAAAACTGGGTGTCGCTGATGCGCGTGGTGGTGCCGTCGTCCATCACGATGCCGTCTTCGCGCAGCATGAAGCCGTAGCGCGCCTTGCCTACCGCCAGTTTGGAGAAGCCGTTGACGTACACGCGGTCCAAAAACTCGGCGGCGTCCGGCCCCTGCACGTCAATCTTGCCCAGGGTGGAGGTATCGGCCATGCCCACGCTCTCACGCACCAAGTCCATTTCCGCCTTGTAGGCCTGGCCCAGCGTGGCGCCATTGCTGCGGTACCACAGGGGGCGCAGCCACAGACCGGCCTCCATCTTCACGCCGTCATGGGTTTCGTGCCAGCCGTGCATGGCGGTGCGGCGCTCGGGCTGGAAGTGCGGCCCCACGTTGCGGCCGGCCAGCGCGCCCAGGCTGGCCGGGGTGTAGGGCGGGCGGAAGGTAGTGGTGCCCGCAGCGGCCACGTCAATGCCGCGCGCTGCGGCCATCAGGCCCAGGCCGTTGAGGTTGGAGGTTTTACCCTGGTCCGTGCCCATGCCCCAGCGTGGTGTAGCGCTTCAGGTGTTCCACCGACTGGTAGCCCTCGCGGTGGGCGAGTTCCACGTCGTCTACGGTGACGTCGTTCTGAAAGTCAATAAACGCCTTGCCGCTGGGTTGGGCACTCAGCAGCGGCCCGGCAGGCATAAAGGCGGTGGATGTGTCGTCTTCTAGCGTGGGCGCTGGATCACTGAGGTGCTTACCGGTCACAGCCGCCGCCTGGGCACCTGCTTGCCAGCCGGAATCAATCGCCTCGCTCCAGCTCTGGCAGCCCACCATGGCACCTGCTCCAAACTGGGCGCGGTCAAAGCCGCCCGGTACAAAACAGGCAATGTCGCTACGGTACACGGGCTTGACGTTGCGGTGCGAACTTAAATGCACCGTAGGCGTCCAGCCGCCCGACATGGCCACCAAGTCCACATCCAGCTCCATCGGCCCGCCCATGACGCGCCCGGTGCTGGCGTCATATCCGCTGATGCGACAGCGTTTGGCGTGCAAGTGGCCGTACACGTCGGTGACGGTGCTGCCCGTTTGCACCGTGATACCAGCGCCAGTGGCCGAGGCCAGCAATTCAGGGCGCACCGCGCTGCGCAAATCGACCAGATTCACCTGCGAGCCCGCCTGAGCCAGCGCCATGGCGTCGGCATACGCCGCGTCGTTGTTCACGCAAAACACCGCGCGCTTGCCTGGCGCCACCGCGTAGCGGTTCACATACGCGCCCACGGCGCCTGAGAGCATGACGCCGGGCTTGTCATTGCCCGCAAACACCAGCGGGCGCTCAATCGCGCCGCAGGCCATGACGATGGCAGCCGCCCGCACCGTGCGCATGCGCTGGCGGGGCACGCCGTGCGCCGGGTCGGCCACGCCGGGCGCGGAGCGCTCAATCACGCCCACCGTATTGCCGTCGTACACGCCAAAAGCGGTGGCGCGCATCAGCATGCGCACCCGTCCTGTGGCTTGCAGCGCGGCCAGCATGGTGGCCATCCACTGGCCTTTGGCGCTGCCCACCGGGTGGTTCAGCAGCGCGCCCCCCAGAGCAAAGTCTTGCTCCACCAACACCACGTCACAGCCGGCACGCGCGGCGTGCAAGGCGGCGCTCAGCCCGGCGGCTCCTGAGCCAATGACCAGCACGTCGGTGTAGTCGTTGTGCCAGTCGTAGCGGTGCACATCGGCGTCGTTCACAGAGGCGCCCAGGCCTGCGGCCTTGCGGATGAAGTGCTCGTAGAGCATCCAGGCGCTGCGCGTGGGCCCCATGAAAGTCTTGTAGTAGAAACCGGCCACAAAAATTGGCGACAACACGGAGGTAATCTCCATCGCGTCAAAGCGCACCGAAGGCCAGGCGTTTTGCGTGCGGGTTTGCAAGCCGTCTTCCAGCTCCAGCACGGTAGCGGCAATATTGGGCTCGCGCGTGCCGCCGTCGCCCACCGTAAGCAGGGCATTGGCCTCTTCCACGCCAGCCGCCATGATGCCGCGCGGGCGGTGGTACTTGAAAGAGCGCGCCACCAGGTGCTCGCCATGCGCCAAAAGGGTGGAGGCGACGGTGTCTCCGGCAAAGCCTTGGAACGCTTTGCCGTCCAGGGTGAAGCTCAGAGCCTGGTTGCGGTCTACGCGTCCACCTTTGGCAATGCGGTAGGCGCCGCCTTTGGAGGCGCCGGAGGAATTGGATTGCATCATGGCAGCTCTCTTTCAGCGGCGACGACCACCGATTCAATGTCGTGCGTTACCGTGTGGCGCTTGACCACCAGCCAGCGGCGGCAGCCCAGGGTGTGCTGCCAAAACTCGGTGTGGATGCCGCGCGGGTTTTTGCGGGTGTAAACGGCGTCGACCCAGGCGTCGTGGTTTTCCGCCTCCAGACCGGGATAAGCCTTGGTGGCGTCGCCGAAGTAGCTGAACTCTTCGTGGTCGCGCAGGCCGCAGTGGGGGCAGTTGATTCTTATCATCTTGCTGATTAATCGCTTGGTTGGACAACGTGGCAGGCCGGGTCTCGGCCCGGCAGCCGAGTTACTTTCTTTTGCTTCGCCAAAAGAAAGTAACCAAAGAAA
>JARXAU010000201.1 GCA_029865675.1 Rhodoferax sp. | reverse complement strand
CAGGGTGATGATGGTGGGGCCAGCATCAAAGGTAAAACCGTCTTGCTTGTGCACATAGGCCCGGCCACCGGGGGCGTCGAGCTTTTCCAGCATTTGCACTCGGTAGCCCTTGACGCTGAGGCGAATGGCGGCGGCCAATCCACCAAAGCCGGTGCCAATGACCACCGCGCTTGGTGCGTCAGCACCCGGCAGGCGCTGGACCTGTGCTGATTCGCCGTTGCCGCTTCCGCCTTCTCCTAGCGGATGGAAAGACTTTAGGTAATGGGTCATGCTTTCTCCAAATGGTTGACCACGGTGTGACCGGAAATAGTGGCGCTCTGGCCCATAGGCGGTATGTAGGCACTGTTTTGCCGCTTGCGAATCGCCCAGCGCCACAACGCGGTGGTGTCCAAGGGCAGTACCAAGAGCAAGTGCTCCAAGATCGCCAGTGCCAGCATGGTGCCCACCAGCGCGTAGCCTACGGCTTGTGACGCAGTGGTCTGCGCGTCTTTCGCGCCGAGCACCAGCAAAAGTAGGCAAGCACTGGCGGCGGCAACCGCAAAAAAGAAAAAGGTATTGACAGCGCGGCGGCGAAAGAAGCTTTCCAGATAAGCCAGATGCGCTGGTAAGAACTCTTCACTAAGATTGCGTACGCCAAAGAAAAGGTTGAGCTTGGCGCTGGTGCGCATGATCCATAGCACCAGGTAGGTACCGGTGCCGACCTGGTTGGGTGCGTCCCAGGTAATGCCGACAATCGTCAAGCCCACGGCGAGAATGCCGAACTCGTGCCACGCCACCGCGCGAAAGGACTCCACAAACCGGGGCCAACCCACGGTGCCAGCAGGCAGTGCGCTGGTGCGCGGGCCGGTGATCCATCCAGTCAGAAAGCTCAGTTCATTCCAGCCCCAGGCTAGCAGCGCGCAAGTGAAGGCGCAGTACGCGCCGGTCAGGCTGGTTTGCTGCGCTGTGTGGGCCAAGCCAACCAGGGAGGCAACGCCCAGCAGCGATGACAACACCAGGCTCAACGCAATGGCGCTGCGCGACATGCGGTTGAGCAGGATGACGATGCCGGTACTAAACCACCAAATAAAAATGGCAAAACCAACGGCAATTGCGGCGTCGTTCATCCCAGGCTTTCCGTCGGTGTGAGTCTGCTTTTTTTACCAGGCGGGTGCCATGCGTATCTGCGCGGGTAGCTCGTGCCGCTGAACGGGCAAGAAGTACAAGCGGACAAAGGTACTCAGACCCGCGACCGCCCACCCTGCACGGCGCAGCGTGCCGAGCACGCCGCCCTGGGCCTTGGCCGCGTCCATTTGGGTTTGAATATGGAACAAGCGGGCGAGGCCCTCGCGAAAGGCCGGGTTGTCCAGGTCCAAGCTGACGGGAAATACTTGCTTGGTGATCTCGTTGGTAATGCGAAACACCGCAAAGTCGTAGCTGGTGGATTCCAGCCCCATTTCGTGGTGCAGCATGGGCCGGGTGTGGTCGCGCACGTACATGGTGGCGTAGACGGCTAGCAAAAAGAAGCGGATCCAGTAGACGTTGCCGCCGCGCAGCAGGTGCGGATTGGCGCGCATGATGAGCGCGAATGACTCGCCGTGGCGGAACTCGTCATTGCACCAGCGCTCAAACCACTTGAAGATGGGGTGAAAGCGCTTGTCTGGGTTCTTCTCTAACTGGCGGTGGATGGTGATGTAGCGCGCATAGCCAATTTTTTCCGACAGGTAGGTGGCGTAAAAAATGTACTTGGGCTTGAAGTAGGTGTAGGCCTTGGTGCGCTTTAAGTCGCCCAGGTCAATCCCCAGGCCAAAGTCTTTGAGCGACTGGTTGATAAAGCTGGCGTGGCGCGATTCGTCGCGCGCCATGTAGCGCATCAGTTGCTTGATGTCGGGGTTTTCGACGTTCTTGAAAATCTCGTTGTAGAGAATGCAACCCGAAAACTCGGACGTCAGTGAGGAGATCAAAAACTCCAGAAACTCTTGGCGCATGGCCGGGCTGACCTGCGAAAAGCGCTCAGCCACTTCTTGCGCGAACTCGGGCGTGCGTTGGAAATGGTCATGGTTGTTATCGCCCTCGTACTCGGCCAACATCGCGTCCCACTCTTTGCGCAAGGGGGACATGTCTAAGCGGTCCATCGCATCAAAGTCCGTGGTGTAAAAGCGAGGGCTGAGCATCGTCGTCTCTACGGCTTTTTGCGATGCTTTGTCAGAGGAGTCGATGGTGGTTTGTGCTTGCATGGTGTGTCTCCAGGGTTTTTAGTGTTGTTTTGAAGGGCTGCTCTTGTGGCAGTGATGTCGTCTTGAGATGTCGTTCCTTCTACTCAGGCTGCATGGCCAAGAAGCGCGCAAATTCTGCGATGTTGGTGGGGCCAAATGACCCTAGGTCAATACGTTCGCCGGTTGCAGGGTCCATCAGGGTCACGCGACCGTCCACGTGGGCCACCAGCTTGAACGGAGGCTCAGAACCGATGCCACGCGAATGCCGCTCGCGGCTCAGCGCACGCAGTACGCCGCGTACAAAACCTTGCTCGCCGTAGAGCACTGTGAGCTTTTCGGCGGTGGCACCGTCCGACACCAATACGCCGCGGTCGGGCTGGTCCTCAAACCGCAAGGAGCGCTCCACCGTTGCGGCGGCAGCCCGCTGATCCGGGCCGTTCCCAGTGATGCGGACCAGGCCCACCGAAATCAATGCAAACGCGATGATGCCGCCTGCGCAGTACAACACCCATTTCGGGAAGGTGTCGGTGGTGCGAGGCGCGTGGGGCGCTGTGATGGTGGCGGCGTTCATGTGGCACTCGCTTGCAGACGGCCAGCGGGGCTCAGGGTGCGGCTGGGGGCACTGTCCGCGACGGCGGCAGACGGGCCGTTCACCGCCGTCCAAGCAGCGCTGAGTTCGCGTGCCAGGTTGCGGGCGTCCGCGACGGCGCGCAAAGTCGGCTCTGGTTTGGTAATCCGCCAGGGCCGCACGCTGGGCCACAAATGAATCCAAGCGATGCGGTCCTCACCTTTGAGGGCCAGAGTGATGTCTCCATGGCCACCAGACAGATGGCGCAGGTCGGCTGACGCGATTTTGGACAAAGGCAGGTTAAACGTCACCGTAAGCACAACGCCCAAGCGCATCACGATCCGCTGATTCGTCAGGGTGTAGACGGTGGTGCTTGCGGTCAGCCAGGCGAGAAACCAAACGGTGAGCAGTCCAGTGACGGCCAGTGGCGCAAGCCATTTCAGCGCCAGGAGTGTCTCCAGCGCACCCGCGCCCGCCGCCACCGCTGAATAGGCACCCACCACCACAAGAATGCAGAAGTACGCCACCAGCTTGCGCAGGTGAAACGCACTTTTGGCCAATGTTGCTACGTCGGGCGAGCCCTGCCAAAGAATGTGCTCATCGCGAGGCAGGCGTTCTGGCAATCCGAACTGGGGCTCAAACTCGTATTCGTGGCCGTGGTTGTCGATGCTCATTTTGGGTCTCTCGGGGTGGGCGCGAAGGGAACGGGAATCAGATTAAGGGCTGGTTACGCTTGGGGTCGGCGTACAAGGTGCCCCCGCCGTAATAGGCGGAGATCTTTTCTTCTTCCAGCTTGGTGACTTGGTCTGGATTGCGCAGCTGCGGCACATCAGCAAAGTGGCGCCCGTAAATGGCGTTGACCTCGACTTGGTTGCGGCGAATCAATGTAAATGGAATCGGCAACAGCACGCGGCGGGGCCCCGTGTTCGTAAGTGTTTCTACTTCAAGGTAGCGGAACATCATCTCGGAGGAATCAATCCAGATGTCTTTCACTGTGCCGCCCGGTTTTCCGTCGCCACCCATGACCGGCAGACCGCGTGGATCCACGTCCTGGTGTGCCACGGTGTAGTCGGACGCCAGGCGCAAGGGCTGGAGCACAGGAGTGCCGTGGTTGGTCATCTCAGGCACGTCTTCGCGCATCGTGTAGGCACCAGGTCCAATGGCTGCAGTCATGGGGTCGCCGGTAGGCTCGATGGGCGAGCCCATGCCGAACCCTGCAGACACGCCATGCAGCGGCGGCTCTTTGCGTGCAAGGTCGGGCACTGTGACGGATCTCCCGTCTGCCAGCTTAAAGGTCTTGGGTTCTGGAATGGGCCACCCCTTGACTACCGCGCGCCCGCTGCTGACGGACTCCATGGGGTAGCCCTCACGGTGATTTTCCAGAACGATGTAGTAGATCAGACCGGCAAAAAATATCCAAAAAACGTACAACAAGATCTGGGCCAGGTCGATGTAGGACGTGATGTAGCCGACGGTTTGCATAAAGGCACTCCTGTTTAATGAAGCAAGGGACTAAGTGGAAAGCTCGGCCATACCGAGCTGGGGTGAAACTGGGGGTGCAAGCCTTCGGCTATTGCGCTGCACCAGAGGACCTAGGGCGATCAATGTCATGAAAAGCAACAGCATTTCGACGTGGTAAACCACGCTATAACCCACCGAAGGCAGGGCCATGCCTTGGCCTAGCACGCCCTGCAGGGCCAAGGTGTTGACGCCGTCGCGCAAAGCACCGCCAAAAAACATCGCCAAACCTGCGGCGGTTGATTGCACGGCGCCCCAGGCGCCTAATGCCAAACCGACGAAAGCAGCTTCCATGCGCATGGCAGAGAACAGAGTGCCTACTGCAAACAGGCCCCCGCCGAAGCCGATGCCCAGGGCACCCACGCGAAACAGCATGCCTGATTCCAAAGGAGCAGAAAAAATAACGGCTGAAAAGGCGGGAAGGCCGACCAAGGTGCCATAGGCTGCCAGGCGCAAGGGGTCAACGCCTCGCGCCAGTTGCCGACCCGCCAGCACAAAACCCAGCAAGCCGCCGCCGGCCAGCATGGCCGTGAGTGCGCTGGTGGCTCCAACGCTCAGCTTCAAAATCTCGCCGCCGTAAGGCTCCAGCACGATGTCTTGCATGTTGAACGCCATGGTTCCCAGTGCAGTGGCCCAAAGAAAGCGCCGCGCGTTGGGCAGGCCGATGAACTGCGCCCAGACGTCCTGAAAGCTCGGTTGCACCTCCGTCCTCAGTGCCGCAGCGCGCTGGGGGTTGCGTGGCTCTTGTTTCCAAAGCGCCACCGAGTTGAGAACCAGCACCACCAGCGCCGAGCTTTGCACCACTTGCACCAAGCGCTCAGGCGTAAAGTCGGACAGCAAAAAGCTAAAAATCAGGCTGCCAAACACGGCGCCTACCAGCAGCATGATGTAGAGCAGGGCAACCACGCGCGGGCGGGTCTCTTCGCTGGCTTGGTCGGTGGCCAAGGCCAGGCCGGCAGTTTGCGATGTTTGCAAGCCCGCACCGACCATCAAGAACGCCATTGCCGCCGCACCCTGGCCTACCCATTCCGGGGTGGCAACCTGGCCGCCGCCTGAAAGCACTAACAGCGCGAAAGGCATGATCGCCAGCCCAAAAAACTGGATCAGCGTGCCACCCCACATATAGGGCACGCGCTTCCAGCCGAAAGCAGAGCGATGGACGTCGGACTGGTAGCCCGTGACGGCGCGAAACGGTGCCACGAGCAAGGGCAGTGCAAGCATTAAAGACACGAGCCATGCGGATACGCCCAACTCCACGATCATCACCCGGTTGAGCGTTCCGATGATCAAGGCGGTGGTCATGCCCATAGTCACCTTGAACAAAGAAAGGCGCATCAGGCGTGCCAAGGGCAAGCCAGCGCTCGACACCTCTGCGAACGGCAGCCAGCTCGCTGGCAAGTTCTTTGCCAACTTGGTGAAGGCCCGGGCTTTCATTGCGGCGTCCACTCCATGGCTTGGGACTTGTAAAACCCGCTGGAGATGCGCTGGCTGCGGCCACACTTCCAGGCATCGAGGCTTGGGTTTTGGGCCATCAGGCGGGCAATTTTTTCTTCGGCCATGGGCTCGAGCCACGGTGCGCGGTCGCCGCGCGGAAACAGCCGGCCCACCGAGATCATGGCCGCCAGCAGCGGCGTGCGTGGCGCAAAGGTGAACACGATGGAGCCCGAGGTGCGTTGTGCCAATTGCGCCAAGGCGTTAACCGCATCCTCGGTTTCGTAATGGATGATGGAGTCCATCGCCACCACATGGTCGAAGTGCCCCAGGCTCGCGTCGAGCATGTCGCCGCTGCGCAGGTCGATTTGGCCGGCGAGTTCTGCGGGCAGACGTTCGCGTGCCAGGTTCACCAGCGTGGGCGACAGGTCAATGCCCACCACCTGCGCGCCGCGGCGAGCGGCCTCTACGGCCAGTGCGCCGGTGCCGCAGCCTGCGTCCAAAATGCGCGCGCCGCGCAGGTCTTGCGGCAACCACGACAGCAGGGTGGCGCGCATGCGGTCGCGCCCGGCGCGCACCGTGGCGCGCACCCGGCCCACCGGCGCGTCTGAGGTCAAGGTCGCCCAGGCAGCAGCGGCGGTGCGGTCAAAGTAGTTCTCGATTTGGCCGCGTCGCGCTTGGTAGGTAGTGTCGCTCATGGTCGGTGTCTTTCTGTGAAAACCCAGCAGGTCAAAAAGAGGTGCGGCGCCTTATGCGGCGACGCTCTCATACACGCCTTCTAGGCGGTCTTCCAGTTCTTCGCTGGCCTGGCGCAGCGCGTCCAGGGTTTGGGCATCGGGCTGCCAGTAGTTGCGTTCGCTGGCTTCGATCAATCGGTTGGCCACGCGCGCCGAAGCGGTGGGGTTGAGCTTGGCCAAGCGTTCGCGCATCTCGGGGTCGAGCATGAAGGTCTCGGACAGTTGCTTGTAAACCCAGGGCTGCACCTGACCGGTGGTGGCCGACCAGCCCATGGTGTTGGTCACGTGTACCTCGATCTGGCGCACGCCCTCGTAGCCATGCTCCAGCATGCCCTCGTACCACTTGGGGTTGAGCATGCGGGTGCGGGTTTCCAGCGCCACTTGTTCGCGCAGCGAGCGCACTGCCGCGTTACCCTTGGTTTGGTCGCCAATGTAGACCGGCGGCGTCTTGCCGCCTTGGGCCACTTTCACGGCTTGGGTAATGCCGCCCAAGGTGTCAAAGTAGTTGTCGACCGTGGTCACGCCCAGCTCGACCGAGTCCAGGTTTTGGTAGGTGAGTTGCACGTCCGACAAAGCGCTGGTGAGCAAGGCGGTTTGTTGCACCGCGCGCCCGCTGCGGCCATAGGCAAAGCCTTTGCGGCGTTTGTAGGTTTCGGCCAGTTCGCCCTCGTCGGTCCAGCGGCTGCTCTCCACCAGGTTGTTGACGTTGGAGCCGTAAGCGCCCTCGGCATTGCCATACACGCGCAGGGAGGCGGTCTCCAGCGTGCAGCCATGCTCTTGCTGGTAAGCCAGCGAATGTTTGCGTATCCAGTTCATCTCCAGCGGTTCGTCTGCCGACGCCGCCAAAAACGCGGCCTCTGCCAGCAGTTTGATCTGCAAAGGCATCAGGTCCCGGAAGATGCCTGAGAGGGTGATCACCACATCCACACGCGGGCGGCCCAGCTCAGCCAGAGGAATCAGGGTGGCGCCCGCAATGCGGCCATAGCTGTCAAAACGCGGCAGCGCGCCCATGAGTGCCAAGGCTTGGCCAATTGGCGTGCCTTCGTTTTTCAGGTTGTCGCTGCCCCAGAGCACCATGGCCACCGACTCGGGCAGGGCGTGGCCGTCTGCCATGTGGCGCTCCAGCAGCAATTGGGCCTGTGCCGCACCTTCACGCACCGCCAACGCGCTAGGAATGCGAAACGGGTCAAAACCGTGGATATTGCGGCCAGTAGGCAACACCGCAGGCGTGCGCAAAATGTCACCACCGGGCGCGGGGCTGATGTAGCCGCCGTCCAGCGCGTGCATCAAGGCGCTCACCTCGGTGTCCACTGCCAGTTGGGCGTTGGGTAGCACCAGCGCTTCCAGGGCGCTGAGCGCTTGCGCGTCTTTGGCTAAGCCGGTGGCTGTCCACGCCTGTTGCGTAGTTTTACCGGCGACCAAAGCTTCGACCGCAGCGCGGGGCAGGGTGATGCCTTGCGCAGAATCGGCCATCGCCAGCAGCATGTCTACCCGCTGCGCTGCGCTGGGCGCGCGGCCTGTGACGTGCAAGCCGTGGGGGATCAGGGTGTATTCCAGCTCCAGCACCTCTTGGGCCAGTTGCAGCATGCGCTTGTCCAGGCCTGCGCTGTCGCTGGCGTCCCAGACCGGGTCCGCTTCGGTGAGGTCCAGGTCGGCGGCCTGCGCTTGGATGATGGCGGCAAGCTCGGGGCGTTCGCGTGCGTCGCGCTCCAGGGTGCGCCAGCGGTCCAGCGACGCTTTCAGGTCGTTCAGGCCTTTGTACAAACCGGCCTGGGCAATCGGCGGCGTGAGGTAGCTGACCAAGGTGGCGCCGGAGCGGCGTTTGGCAATCGCGCCTTCGGACGGATTGTTGGACGCGTACAGGTACACATTGGGCAAGTCGTCAATCAGCCGGTCGGGCCAACAAGTGCCGCTTAAGCCCGTTTGCTTGCCGGGCATGAATTCCAGCGCGCCGTGGGTGCCAAAGTGCAATACGGCGTGGGCCTGGAAGTCTTCGCGCAGGTAGCGGTAAAAAGCCGAGAACGCGTGGGTGGGCGCCAGGCCTTTCTCAAACAAAAGCCGCATCGGGTCGCCCTCGTAGCCAAACGAAGGCTGCACGCTGACCAGCACATTGCCAAACTGCTTGCCCAGCACAAAGATGGCGCTGCCATTGCTGAGCTGGCGGCCAGGCGCCGGGCCCCACTGCGCTTCGATTTCTTTGAGCCAGCGCTCGCGGCGCACATGGTCGTCGGCGCTGATCAGGGTGTGCACATTGGCGTCGGCGCCGTAATGGGCGGCGTTGCCGTGCAATAGGGCGTCGCGCAATTCATCCACGCTCTCGGGCAGGTTGACTTGGTAGCCCTGGGCCTGCATGGCGGTCAGCGTGTGCAACAAGGACTCGAACACCGACAAATAAGCGGCGCTGCCGATATTGCCGGCGTTGGGCGGAAAGTTGAACAGCACGATGGCGACCTTGCGCGCGCTGCGTTCGCTGCGTTTGAGGGCTACCAGTTTGCTCACCCGAGCCGCCAGCATGGTGGCGCGCTCCGGGCAGGAGTGCATGTCTTGGGCCGTGGCTTGCGCGCCAAACGTGCAGCCATGGTGGCAACCCGTGCAAGTAACGCCGGCAGCGCCTGGGCGTCCGCCAAAGACCATGGGGCCGGTGGAGCCGTCCAGCTCAGGAATAGCCACCATGATGGTGCTTTCCACCGGCAAGAGGCCCCGCTCGGAGCCGCCCCAGAGGTCCAGGGTCTGAAACTCCACCGGATGCGCCGCCACGTAGGGCACGTCAAGCTTCGCCAAGACTTCTTCAGCGCCCTTGGCGTCGTTGTAGGCCGGCCCCCCCACGAGCGAAAAGCCGGTAAGCGAAACCACCGCGTCTACGCTGACCTGGCCGTCTTGGTAGAAAAAGGCCTCAATGGCAGGGCGCGAATCCAGGCCAGCGGCAAAGGCGGGTATGACCCGCAGGCCGCGCGCCTCCAAGGCAGCGATCACGCCGTCGTAATGCTTCGCGTTGCCTGACAGCAGGTAGGAGCGCATCAGCAGCAAGCCCACGGTGCCGCGCACCGCGCCGCCTTCAGGCAGGGGCAGTGCCTGGGCCGCTTCTGAATAACGTCCGGCCAGACGGGGGTGGTAAACGCCGACTTCGGGGTAATGGACGGGCGCTTCTGCTTTGACAGTTCCGCGCAAGCCGCGCCGGGGACCGTCTGCGCCGCGGTCGATTACGTGGCGCACCAAATTCAGCACGTTTTCGTCCGAGCCGCTCATCCAGTACTGCATCGCCAAAAAGTAGGCGCGCACATCTTGCGCGGTACCGGGAATAAAGCGCAGCATCTGCGGCAGGCGGCGCAGCATCTTCATTTGCGCCGCTCCCCCGGTGGCGGCCTTTTCTTTGCTGCCACGCAGTT
Source organism: Rhodoferax sp. (assembly GCA_029865675.1). Classification (GTDB taxonomy): domain Bacteria; phylum Pseudomonadota; class Gammaproteobacteria; order Burkholderiales; family Burkholderiaceae_C; genus Allorhodoferax. The sequence continues at coordinate 8,195 of JARXAU010000201.1, read as the reverse complement.
TTTTCAGCAGGGCCATGGGGCCGCTGGCGGGTTTGCCCATGTCGAACTGGCCCAGGCGGGTGAGTTGCGTGACTTCGGTGGCCGAGGCGATGCAAACCATGGCATCGCACTGCATGCGCCGGGCGCGCAAATCGTCCAAGATGGGCAGGAAATGGTCTTCCAGAAAAAGCATGCTAGCCACCACGATGTCGGCCTGGGCGATATCGGCCTTGCAGCGCGCAATCAATTTTTCGTTGCCGGCGTATTCGGAGGCGGCGTGCAGGCTCAGGCTCAGGCCGGGAAACTCTTGCCCCAGGGTCCGGCGGGCGCGTTCCACCGAGCTCGCCAGGTGCGTGTCCATGGTCACGATCACCACCTTGATGGGGGTGTGCGGGCGGCGCGGAGCCGCTTTTGCAAAAGTCAGGGAACTTAGCGTCATTTTGGGTCTCCACCACGGTCGCAGCCAGTCCGTGATTCACGGCATATCGCTCTGCGTATCGCTCGGTACAGGGGGCGGCTGGGGTACCGACGGTTTGTATTGCGCCCTGATGGGCCTCTTGGTTTGTCAGGGGCTGTGCAGCCAGCAGCGTGCAAACCTAGGGTTTGTGCCTGTGATCTTTTCGCCTCAGTGTTTTCACCAGTACTGACTTGCGCTGCAGCAACGCCAAAAAGCATGGCGTGCCAAACGGCTCGTGCATTTGTAAAGTTTTTTTGTTGCCCAGGGGGACGCAACCCGACCGTCAGGCTCCCAAAAGCTCCCCATGGCACGCACACAGTGGTGTTGTTCATGCTGCTAGAACCGCCTTGTTGTCCACGCCGGTGGCTGTTACTGTTTTCGGTTTCGCATTGGCGCGCAGGGAGGCCTCGTAATCCAGCCGCGCGGCCCGCAGCTTGAGCAAAAATTGTCCCGCGTTGACAACATAAGTGGTGTAAGCCGCCAATGCCAAATACATAAGTTCAACGGCTGCAAGCGCACCGGTGTAGCTGGCCCACAGGTAGGTGGTGTGCAGGGCCAGGACCAGCATGCTGAACACGTCCTCCCAGTAGAAAGCAGGGGCAAACAGATAGCGGCCGAAAACGGCTTTTTCCCAAATGCAGCCCGTGATCATGATGGCGTAGAGCGCAATTGTTTTCACCACCACCGAGTGGTTGGCAATCTCCAGCCCTTCGCCCGTGACCAGAAAGCGCAGCACGAAGCCCAGACTGCCCAAGAAAATGAAGAACTGAATGGGGGCCAACAAGCCCTGGACAAAGGTCCAGATGGACTTGTCGCGCCGGATGCGCTCCTCTGGCGTGTACAGCGGGCGCCGTGCGGAGGAGGCCTTGGGGCCAGACTGCGAATGGATGGGGAACGAAGAAGCCATGAAGTCCAATTTATCCCGGCTTTAAGAAAATGTCAATTTTTTGTTACGTAAGTATTTTTTGACACTTCAAGTCAAATCCGACTAAAAAAGTAGGAATTAAGAAATGCTTTGATTAATTTCAGGTACAGGCGTAAAACCCGGCGGCGGCAAGCAGCGCCGCGTGTTTTTTTGAAAAAATGGGAAAAAACGTGCGGTGCTGCGGCCAAAGACGAAAGCTTCGGCATGAACCGAGGCGCATTCGCTTAAGGCGAAATCCCAAAACGAGGAGACAAGAGAATGGGTTCCAGCAACCGGGTCAGATTGGTTCCAGATGCAAGTTTTAGTGAATCCGCCGCTGCGGATACTTGGCCCGCGACAAGCGCTTTGCCCCAAGGGCGGGTTTCGAGGACGCGCCCGGAATTCGACGCTTTTTCACAAGACGACCTTGCAGTAGCAGTGCTTGCCAAAGCCATCCAGCATGAAATCATTCCCCGGTTGATGCTGGCACACCGCGCACCCGAAGAGTGCGCAAGCACGGTCAATTACGCAACTGTCGCCGTTTCGCCGGATGAGGTAGCCAGGTTTGCCCAGTTCATTCTTACCAGCAGCGAAGTGCAAGCTGTGGAGACGATTGAGTCCATGTGTATCAGGGGCGCGCCCATTGAATCCATTTACCTTGACCTGCTAGCCCCCGCTGCACGGTACCTCGGCAAACTCTGGGAAGACGATCTCTGTGACTTTACCGATGTCACCATTGGCCTGGGGCGATTGCAGAAAATGTTGCACGAGCTCAGCGGGCAGTTCGAAAGGTATCAGCACCCCGTTAGCAATGGCTTGCGGATTTTGCTCGTGCCTTCGCCGGGGGAGCAGCACACTTTCGGCTTGGCCATGGTGGCCGAGTTTTTTCAGCGCGATGGCTGGGATGTCACAGGTGGGCCTTATGAAGCCCATGAAGACCCCGTCGCACTGGTAAAGCGGCAAGATTACGACGTGGTGGGATTTTCCCTCGCCACCGAAAAGCAGTTGCAGGCATTGACCGATTGCATCCGCGCAGTGCGCAAGGCCTCGCTTCACCCTGGCGTGTGCATAATGGTCGGTGGACCGCTATTCGCCTGCGATCCCGGACTTTTGGAGCAAGTGGGCGCCGACCTGATGGTCGCAGACGGAAGCCTTGCTCCAGGAATGGCGAGAAAGCACTTGGGCTGCGGGCTCACAACGCACTAATCGCTCCTCCCACTCGATTTCCAAACTCGGACTATCCATGAACCAACTCATTCAAACGTCGCCATCGCCGTCCACGGGACGTTTTGAACACCCTGATCGATTCTTTTCGAACATGGAAGTCGACGTTGCGGCAACCCTGATTACGGCGGCGGCGGACGTGGTGCTTGTCATGGATGAGTCTGGTGTGATCCGTGACGCTGCCTTCGGTAGCGACGAGATGACCGGTCAGGGCTACCACCATTGGCTTGGAAAACCCTGGGGTCAAACGGTCACTGCGGAGAGCCGGGGCAAGGTTGCCTCCATGCTGCGGGATATCGGTACAGGCAAGGGTGCCAAATGGCGCCACTTGAACCAGTTTGCCCAAGACGGCAGCGAACTCCCCTTGTCCTATTCCTTGATTCGAGTTCCGGGTGCGCCCGGTCAGCAAGCCCATGCGATCGCTTTTGGCCGCGATCTGCGGCCCCAAGCTGCGTTGCAGCAAAAGCTGATTTCTGCCCAACGGTCTATGGAGCGTGACTATTGGCAGCTCAAGAACATTGAAACTCGCTATCGGTTGTTGTTCCAAGTTTCTTCCGAGGCTTTGCTCATTTTGGATGCCACAACAGAAAAGCCAGAAGACAGCAACCCCGCAGCGCTGGCTCTGTTTGGCGAAGCGCTTTCTAAAAGCAATTGGAGTCTGCGCGAAGCGGTAGACACACGCAGTTACACGGCACTGAGCCAGGTGTTTTCGGGTTTGCGCGCGAGCGGCCGCTCGGTGCCCTTGGAGGTGCGCCTGGCGCCCAGCGGCGTTGACATGGTGGTGTCTGTGTCCCTGTTTCGGCAAGAGCAGTCTTCGCATTTTTTGTTGTGCCTGGTTCCCAAGACCCCCGAACATGATTCGCGTGGCACCCACAACGCCAAGCAAATTCTTGTCGACGTGATGGAGAGCGCGCCCGACGCTTTTGTCGTTACTGATTTGGCGGGTTATGTGCTAACGGCGAACCGCGCGTTTTTGCAACTTGCCCAAGTCAGCAACGAAGACCTGGTGCGCGGGGAGTCCTTGGAGCGATGGTTGGGCCGGGCTGGGGTCGATCTCAGCGTGCTGATCTCCAATCTGCGCCAGCGCGATGTGGTGCGGCTGTTCGCTACCCGCATGCGCGGTGATTATGGATCCACCACGGATGTGGAAATATCTGCCGTGGCCGTTAACACAGGCGAAAAGCGTTGCCTGGGTTTCACTATTCGCGATGTCGGTCTTCGCTTGAACGCCGAGGCAAAGCCGACCAAAGAATTGCCGCGTTCAACGGGTCAGATGACCGAACTGGTGGGCCGCGTTCCGCTCAAAGACATCGTGCGCGAGACTACCGACCTGATCGAGCAGCTGTGTATTGAGGCGGCGTTAGAACTTACGGGTGATAACCGCGCCTCAGCCGCGGAAATGCTCGGCCTTTCGCGACAAAGTTTGTACGTCAAGCTGCGTCGCTTTGGCATCAGCGACGCCAGCGCCGAGGCAGACACCGAAAGCTAAGCGGTCTGCGGTGCTGTCGCCTGACTGCACTAGGGGATACCAGGAGAGGTGTAAATATTTCTTGACACATTGAGGTGTCAACGATAAAACACAGGCATGCGGCGTCCTGCGTTTTCCACCATCACTGAACTTTTCAAGCCCGTCACTTGGTTTCCTCCCATGTGGGCGTTTGCTTGCGGCGTGGTTGCCTCGGGCGTCAGCATGGACGGCAAGTGGCTTTTGGCGGTGGTCGGTATAGCGCTGGCGGGGCCCTTGGTGTGCGCTACCAGCCAAGCGGTCAACGACTGGTTCGATCGCCACGTGGACGCGATTAATGAGCCCCACCGCCCTATCCCCTCGGGACGCATGCCTGGACGCTGGGGCTTGGGCATTGCGATTGTGTGGACGGGCGTATCGCTGTCGGTGGCGCTGGTCTTGGGCCCCTGGGGCTTTGGTGCGGCAGCACTGGGCCTCGCGCTGGCATGGGCTTACAGCGCGCCGCCTTTCCGGCTTAAAGAGAATGGTTGGTGGGGCAATGCCGCCTGCGGCATCAGCTATGAAGGCATTGCCTGGACCACAGGTGCTGCTGTGATGGCTGGGGGCGTGATGCCGGGGGGGCGCTCACTCGCTTTGGCCTTGCTCTACAGCATTGGCACCCACGGCATCATGACGCTCAACGACTTCAAGGCCGTAAAGGGCGACCGCGAAATGGGCGTGCGTTCCTTGCCTGTTCAGCTCGGAGAGCAGACAGCCGCAGGCGTGGCGTGCTGGATCATGGGCCTTCCCCAACTGGTGGTGATTTTGCTGCTCTTTGCTTGGGGCCGACCGGGTCACGGATTGGCTGTGGCACTGCTCTTGGGAATTCAGCTGTTGTTGATGGACCATTTTTTGGCTCGGGTAACACAGCGTGCTTATTGGTACAGCGGCTTCGGTGTCCCATTTTTCGTCCTGGGAATGATGGTTAGCGCATTTGGTTTGCGCGGCCTGATCATGGTTCCATGACCCCCCTCGGTTCGACTTCGCTCAACATCAACGACGCTGCATTGTTGGCGTCAATTTGGAGGTAATTCCATGGAACACATCGAAACGTTTGACGTCGTGGTCGTAGGCGGCGGCCCAGCCGGCGCTACCGCTGCGCAAGAGTTGGCGGGTAAAGGACACAGCGTTCTGTTGTTGGACCGCGCTGGGCGTATCAAGCCGTGTGGTGGAGCTATCCCACCGCGGCTTATCAAGGATTTTGAAATCCCGGATCACCTGCTGGTTGCGCGCGCGCGCAGCGCGCGCATGATCGCGCCCAGTAATCATGCGGTTGATATCCCCATCGACAATGGCTTTGTGGGAATGGTGGACCGTGCCGATTTTGACGAATGGCTGCGTGAGCGTGCGGCTACCAGCGGCGCGGTGCGGCGCATTGGGACGTTCGAGCGCCTAAGTCGCGACCCAGACGGCATCAGCGTGGTGCATTACCAGGCGCGCGAGCATCACCACCGCGGCGAAGGAACACCCGCGCAAGTGCGGGCGCGCACCATCATCGGCGCCGATGGCGCTAAGTCGCAGGTGGCACGGCAGTCGATTGAAGGTGCCAAGGACACTGAATATGTGTTTGCTTACCACGAGATCGTGAAAGCGCCTGCAATCAAGCCCGTAGGCTATGACGGTACCCGCTGCGATGTGTATTACCAAGGAAAGTTGTCGCCAGACTTTTACGGTTGGGTTTTCCCTCACGGCGACACACTGAGCATTGGCACCGGCAGCGCGGACAAAGGCTTTTCTTTGCGTGGTGCGGTGGCTGCCTTGAGGACGTCGGCTGGGCTTGCGGGCGCGGAGGTTCTGCGCCGCGAGGGCGCACCGCTGCCCATGAAGCCGCTTAAGCGCTGGGACAACGGGCGTGATGTGGTGCTTGCTGGTGACGCTGCAGGCGTGGTGGCCCCGGCGTCTGGCGAGGGCATTTACTACGCCATGTTTGGAGGGCAGTTGGCTGCGCAGGCGGCACACGAAATGCTGCGCACGGGTGACGCCCGCTGCCTTGGGCTTGCCCGTAAGCGCTTCATGAAGAAGCACCGTACCGTTTTTACGGTGTTGGGAGTCATGCAGTGGTTTTGGTACAGCAGCGAAAAACGGCGCGAACGCTTCGTCAAAATTTGTGAAGACCGCGATGTGCAGCAGCTCACCTTTGAGTCTTACATGAACAAGGAATTGGTGCGTAAAAAGCCGATGGCCCATGTGCGTATCTTCTTCAAGGACATGGCGCACCTGCTGGGTCTGGCCAAGGTTTGAATTTGGAGCATTGGTATGCCTCGGGCACGCTGGTCGACGGGGTCATCACGCTGACCGTTGTGGAGTTGCTCGCGCTGTGGCTCTTTCACAAGCGCACGGGGCGCGGTTTGGCCCCCACCGACTACTTGCTCAACGGGTTGGCCGGACTGAGCCTGATGGTGGCTTTGCGCGCGGCGTTGACGCCGCTGTGGGGGCTCGTGGCCCTCGGTCTGGTGCTGGCGGGTGTCGCGCATTACGCCGATTTGGTGCTGCGCGCACGCCGCAAGCGCTAGGGCTAGGGCGGCACGAGGGCACCGATTTGCATCAGCTGGGCGTAACTTCGCCGGTGCGGGCAAGACGCACGTGGCGAGAAAAATGGTTTGCCAAGTAGTCCTCCCCGTGCTCGAGGACAAAGTAGCGAAAGGCTTCGGCGGCTGGCGAGAGCAGTTTAGATAGCGTGTGCACCACGTTCCATGCGCGCACCACAGGAGCGCCTTGCACGTCAAGCACCGCGATCAGGCGATTGTCGAGTTCCAGGCCCAAGGTGTGGAGCGACAAAAAGCTCAGACCCATCCCCGCCATTACCGCTTGTTTGATGGTCTCGTTGCTCGCCATCTCCATCGTGATGCGAGGCTCGACGCGGGCGGTGGCTAAGAACCGTTCCAACGCCGCGCGCGTGCCCGAGCCAGGCTCGCGCAGGATGAAGGGCTGCCCCTGCAGCTCTCCTGGCGTCAACGTCTCGCCTAGTGCAAAAGGGTGCTTTACGGCGGAAACAAACACATGGGGATGCGCAGCGAAGGGCTCTGCGCGGGTTGCAAGTTCCTTGGGCGGACGCCCCATGATGGCAATGTCGAGCTCATTGGCTTGGAGCATTTTTACCAACTGTTCGCGGTTTCCGACCACCAGCTTGATGTCTATGCCTTCGTGCTCCTGCCGAAACTGCGCCAGCAAGTGGGGTAAGAAGTATTTGGCGGTGCTGACCATGCCAATAGTGAGCAAGCCGCCTTCGAGTTTCTGCAGCCTCGCGGCGGCATCTTCGGCGTCTTTTAGCGTGGCCAGCATCTTGCGTGCGTAGACCAGCATGTACTCGCCTACGGTAGTGAGCGCTACGTTGCGCCCGCTGCGGTCAAACAAGGGCATGCCGATGTGTTTTTCTAACTCACGCACTTGCATGGTGACGGCTGGCGGGGTCAGGCTCAAGGCTTGTGCCGCGCGGGAGAAGCTTAAGTACCTCGCTACCTCACTGAAAACGCGCAACTGGCGGAATGTGGCATTTCTCATTAAGGAATAGCTTAATTCAAAAATCAAAAAATGTGAATTTACTTTTAGGCAACGGAATTTTAAAGTCCCTATGCAAATTACGTGATCGTGTGTTCCAGAGCATGAGCAAGCGCAAGAGCGCGGTTCACAAACACCAACGATTTGCCAAGAGCGGCCAAGGTGAGAGATTCATCCCGGTCACTGAGTTCACTCAATCTTTAAAGGATGTTTTTATGGCTGGTCGCAATTTCCTTTTCGTCCCAGGTCCCACCAACGTGCCCGAACGCGTTCAGCGGGCCATGATGGTTTCTATGGAGGACCACCGTTCGCCGCGTTTCCCGCAGTTGACGCACACCATCATGGCTGGATTGCGGGAGGTGTTTCGGACCGAAGGCGGTACCCCCTTTGTGTTTCCCTCCTCTGGCACAGGTTGTTGGGAGGCGGCGCTTACCAACACGTTGTCACCCGGCGACAAGGTGCTGGCGGCGAGTTTCGGACAGTTCAGCTGGTTGTGGATCGACATGTGTCAGCGCCTGGGACTTGATGTTCAGGTCGTCGAATGCGATTGGGGCACGGGCGTGCCGCTTCAGCAATACGAAGACATACTTAAGAACGATACGCAGCATGAGATCAAGGCGGTATTGGTA
>JARXAU010000190.1 GCA_029865675.1 Rhodoferax sp. | reverse complement strand
CGCAAATGCTGGCCGAAATTCGACGAGTGCTCCGCCCAGATGGGTTTCTTGTGATCTCATCGCCTAACCGACCCGTCTATTCTGAAGCGAGTGGTGAGCACAACGAATTTCACGTTAAAGAGCTCGATTTCAATGAATTTGACGAACTATTGAAAGCGCAATTCCCGACCATTCAGTACTTCGGTCAGCGCATATTGATGGGTTCTGTGATCCAGCCGCTTGAAGGTGGGCAAAGTTCCTTTCGTGCCTGGCATGATGATGGTAACGACTTGAAGCCTTCTGCTGGACGTTTGGAAGAGCCGGTTTATTTCGTGGCAATTTGTGGCGCAAGAAATATCAGCTTGCCAAATTTGGATATGTCAGTGCTTTACCCAGACAAGCTGGATTTAGTTAAGCACTATGTGGGTTTCGCGAAGTGGGCGCAAACGCTTGATCAGGCCGTGACCGAGCGCGACGGTAAAATTATTAACCTCAGCCAAGCGGTGACGGCGGGTAACGGCCAAATTGCCAGCCTGAACCAGACCATATCAGAGCGCGACGGCCAAATTGCCAGCCTGAACCAGACCATGTTTCAGCGCGACGGAAAAATTATTAGCCTCAGCGACGAGACGGTAAGTCGTGGTGAATGGGCGCTACGCCTTGATGCAGAACTCACAGAAGAGCGCGCAAAGTTGCTGGCTGTGATCCGGAGCAGGTCCTGGCGCCTTACGCTGCCATTGCGGGAAGCGCGGCGCTGGGTCTCATCCCCAATGCAGCAGGTGAGAAAGTACACCAACGAATTTCTGCGCCTTGCAAAGCGAATGTATCAATCACTACCGCTCAGCTATCATACAAAGGCAAAACATCGGCAACTTATTGCCAAAACATTTCCTCGCCTATTGCAGGCTTCTGGTAGCCATCCAGCAACCATTGCAGACTTCAGTGCTCCACGCCCTGTTGCCAGCCAAAAACGGGTTTATGAACCATTAATGTCGGTTTCTGCCCGTTCAGCACGAGCCGCGTCCCTGGCTATCCCCATTTTTGATAGTCCGCTGGTATCCGTCGTTACCCCTATCTACGGCAAGATCGATTACACGCTACGGTGCCTCGTTTCCATTGCAGCAAATACACCGCAAATTGCATTCGAGGTGATCGTGGTAGATGACTGCTCGCCCGATGACTCGTTTGATGTCTTGTCAGATGTCAAAGGCATCCGCTTGCTGCGCAACGAACAAAATCAGGGCTTTATCCGCTCATGCAACAACGGTGCGAAAGCGGCCAGGGGCGAATACCTGTATTTTCTAAATAACGATACCGAAGTCACCCCCGGGTGGATGGATGAATTGCTGCGTACGTTCCATGAATTCCCTGGCACGGGGCTTGCCGGTTCAAAGCTGATTTACCCCGATGGTAGATTGCAAGAGGCAGGCGGCATCATCTGGCAAGACGGCAGTGCCTGGAACTTCGGTCGTTTTCAGGACCCGCTGCTGCCCGTTTACAACTACGCCAGAGAGGTGGATTACTGTTCGGGCGCATCCATCATGGTGCCCAAGGCACTGTTTAATGAATTGGGTGGCTTTGACGAATATTACCTGCCTGCTTACTGCGAGGACTCAGACCTTGCGCTCAAGATTCGAGACAACGGTTACCGGGTCATCTATCAGCCGCTGTCCACGGTCATCCATTTCGAGGGTGTCACCTCCGGCACTGATAACACACAAGGCACCAAAGCTTACCAGGTGGAGAACAGCAAGAAGCTGCTTGCGCGCTGGCAGCAGCGTTTGCAGACACATCAGGCTAATGGCATGGACGTAGATAACGCCAAAGATCGCGAAGCAACCCGGCGCGTGCTGGTTATCGACCACTGCACACCAACCCCCAACCAGGATGCCGGTTCGGTAACGGCATTTAATCTTTTGTTGTTGTTGCGGGAAATGGAATTCCAAGTCACTTTCATTCCTGAAGATAATTTTCTGTACATGCAAGAGTACACCACGGCGTTGCAACGTGCGGGTGTTGAAGTGCTCTATGCGCCTTATGTGACTACCGTAGACCAACATCTCAGAGAATATGGCCAACGCTACGACTTGACTTTATTATTCCGGCCCGGTGTTGTCGAGCGTCACTTAAAAACTATCCGTAAGCACTGCCCAAAAGCTAAAGTACTTTTCGAAACTGCGGATTTGCATCATCTGCGCATGTATCGTGAGGCCGATCTTTATGGTGACTTGGTAAAGAAAAAGGCTGCAGATCAAATGAAGACGCGGGAGCTGTGGGCTGTCGGTGCTGTAGATGCAACTATTGTTCGTAGCCGCACGGAAATAGAAATTCTTCAGCAAATAGCACCCGGTGCAAAACTCTGTTTGTACCCCTTGATCATGGACATCAAAGGAACGAGCAAAACCTTTGCTGAGCGCAGAGACATTGTATTTATCGGCGGCTATCAACACGCTCCTAACGTGGATGCGGTGCAATATTTTGTTGAACAAATCATGCCGCTGCTGCGCGAGCAACTACCAGGCGTTCGCTTTTACGCGGTAGGCAGCAACACGCCCCCTGTGATCCAAGCTTTAGCATGTGAAGACATCATCGTCACCGGCTTTGTCGAAGACCTTACGCCACTGCTCGACAAGATGCGCGTCTCGGTTGCCCCTCTGCGTTATGGCGCTGGCATCAAGGGCAAGATCGGCACTGCTATGGCAGTTGGCCTGCCGGTCGTGGCGACCCCTATTGCATCGGAGGGTATGTCGTTGACCGATGGTGAAGACGTTCTGGTGGCTGGAGGTGCAGAAGCCTTCGCCAACGCCATTACCAAAATCTACCAGAACGAAGTTTTATGGAACCGCATCAGCGATAACGGCTTAAAGTTCGCGGATGAAGCCTGGGGTGCGGAGGCGGCCTGGGGGATATTGGCGGGTATTCTGCGTGAATTAAGTTTTAAGCCTGTGCGGGGTAATAGGAAGTTAAGTTTGTATGAAGGCAACTGCTACGGTACTTCTGGCGACGAAAAAATAAAGCCGAAAAACTCGACCGTGGAAGTTGATGATGTCTATCAGAAAAAAATTCAGGAGGAGCTGGCGATATACGAAAAACAGGTCAACGTTCACGACCTTCCAGACATCTATCATTATTGGTCGAATAAATACTTGGCTCCAATATTTCAAGAAGCAGGATTTAGCACCATAGCCGAATTTTTTTCATCAAATTTATTAGCAGCCAAGTACAGAACAAGCAATGAAATAGCGAATTTTGTCAGTGTAGGTGCAGGGAATTGTGATTTAGAAGCGGCCGTTGCAAGAAATTTGGTTAATGCCGGCTTCAATAAATTCACCCTTGAGTGTCTAGAGATAAATCCTGTAATGCTTGAGCGCGGTAAGGAAATTGCAAAAGAAAACGGCGTACTGGGCAACATGCTTTTTGTGGAGGCAGATTTCAATATTTGGGTTGCAAGTAAAAAATATGATGGGGTAATGGCCAATCAATCGCTGCACCATGTAACACGGCTCGAACACTTATTTGAGCAAGTTAAAAACGGGCTCCATGACAATGGCAGCTTTGTGATCAGTGACATGATTGGTCGAAATGGGCACCAGCGATGGCCCGAGTCCCTGGAGATAGTCAACAAGTATTGGAAAGAATTGCCGGAAAGTAAGAAATTCAATGTCCTTCTAAACAGGCTGGAGAAAGAATACGACAACTGGGACTGCAGCAAAGAAGGTTTTGAAGGTATCCGGGCGCAAGACGTTTTGCCTTTGCTCTTACAAAGGTTCCAGTGCGAAAAATTCATTGGTTTTGGAAATGCTGTAGATATTTTTGTGGACCGTTGTTTTGGGCACAACTTCAATCGAGAGTCTGAATGGGATAGAGACTTGATCGACAGACTACACGCCGAAGATGAAGATGGCCTAAAAAGTGGCAAGCTTACACCGACCCACATGATGGCGGTTTTTGTAAAGACCATGCACTGCGAACCTTATTATTCACGAGCAATTGACCCTATTTCATCCATTAGGAAACCGAATTAGAAAACTCGCTAAAGCTTCACATTCACCATCCAAGCACAAAAAGAGTTTTTACTGTGAAAAACTTGACCGCGATCAGCATTCTAGCCATTGCCATTGCCATTGCCATTGCCATCGCCATTAGTCTCTCGGCCTGCGGTAAGACAGAGCAGGATAATCAAAAAACATCTGTGGCGTCTCCGCCGGTTTTTGAGTTGAAAGTTATCAACTGGGTCCTCAATCAGCAAAAGTCGGAACTAATCCTAACAAGCAAACGGATGGCAGTATGGGAGTTTGGATTGAAGTTTCTATAACGTAAGGGTTGGGCGAGGCCCAAGTTCTCTTTTCCGGTCTACCAGCTAAATCAACATGTGTTCAGGAGAAATTAATTACTGCTGCGATTGCTGGTGATCAAATTGCAGCAGCAGGCAATAAAGAGGTTGCTATGAAAAAATTGAAACAGGGAAGCTATTTTCAGTTGGAACATTAAGAGTTGTCGCTCAATCAGTGCGCTATTTTTCACTTTTGGTTACTGCGCATTCATGATATGTATTCCTAATCCTGTATCGGATAAGTGGGATATCTAAAAAGTGAGCAATTCCAGGCGGTTTATCTACATCTTTCGAATTATGTTGGTAAGTTGTTACTTTTTCGTGCGTATGGCTGATCGCCAAACTAATTGTATGTCATCTATGAAGAGAAATTATTATTAAATTACTATGTCAATCATTTTTCGAACGCGCGCACCCTTGCGCCTTGGCCTCGCCGGTGGCGGAACGGACGTTTCCCCATATTGCGATACTCATGGGGGATATGTGCTGAATGCGACGATTGATCGTTACGCTTATGCGGTGATCAAAACGCTAGATGAACGGGTGGTTCGTTTTGTGGCTACCGATCAACAGACTGAAGAGATTAAAGCTGTCACGGAGCCGCTGGTGCTCAATGGCAAGCTTGATCTGCACAAGGCTGTCTACAACCACATGGTGCAGCACTTCAATGGGGGCAAGCCGATCCCGATGGAGTTGAGCACTTTTTGTGACGCGCCTGCCGGGTCTGGCCTGGGTTCCTCATCCACACTGGTTGTCGTGATGATTCGTGCATTTGCGGAAATGTTGAATCTGCCCCTAGACGACTACACCATTGCTCACTTGGCTTACAAGATCGAGCGCGTGGATTGTGAATTGCAAGGGGGGCGACAGGATCAATATTCTGCGACCTTTGGTGGCTTTAACTTCATGGAGTTCTATGCAGAAGAGCGGGCTGTGATCAATCCCCTTCGCATTAAAAAATGGATTATCTGCGAGCTTGAAGCCTCGTTGCTTCTCTTTTATACGGGCGTGTCTCGGGAATCAGCCAAAATTATTGCGGATCAAAGTAATAATGTGACGGCCGGTGCCGTGGATGCTGTTGAGGCCATGCATGGCATTAAGCACGAGGCTTTGGTGATGAAAGAGTGTTTGCTAAGAGGTGATTTCGTTGGCATTGTTAACAGCATGCGTACCGGTTGGGCGAACAAAAAGCGCTCTGCCAAGACCGTATCCAACCCCCTTATTGACTCTATTTATGACGCTGCTATCAGTGCAGGTGCACTTGCGGGTAAGGTCTCTGGTGCTGGCGGCGGTGGGTTCATGATGTTTTTTGTGCCAACTGAACGCCGCATGGATGTTGTTCGCACCTTGAGTCAATTTGACGGGCAAGTCAGTAATTGTCATTTCACGAAACACGGTACACAAGCATGGAGAATTGGATGAGAGACTACATAAAGAGCCAGATGGAAGAGGCGAAACGTGTCATGACCGATATGTTGGCTGAGGAGGCGATACAGATTGCATTGGAAGCTGCGTCCAGTGCATGCATCTCTTGCCTTCGAAACGGGGGCAAGATTTTGCTTGCAGGCAATGGTGGCAGCGCTGCTGACGCGCAGCACATAGCCGGTGAATTTGTGAGCCGTTTTGCTTTTGATCGCCCTGGTTTGGCAGCGATTGCTTTAACGACCGATACGTCGATTTTGACGGCGATTGGCAATGACTACGGTTATGCAAAGCTATTCGCTCGCCAGGTGCAGGCACTTGGGCAAAAAGGTGATGTGTTCATTGGCTACTCTACCTCCGGAAAATCACCGAATGTATTACTGGCCTTCGAGGAGGCGCGTTTGCGCGGGTTAACCTGTATCGGCTTGACCGGAAATCGTGGAGGCCCAATGCGTGAACTTTGTCATTATTTGCTAGAGGTACCGTCTGCTGACACCCCGAAAATTCAAGAAGGCCACCTGGTGTTAGGCCACATTCTGTGTGGTTTGGTTGAGGCTGCGATTTTTCACGCACCAGATTGATGGAAGCAATTGTTTTGGCAGGTGGCTTCGGCACAAGGTTACGACAGGTGGTGCCAGACCTGCCGAAGCCGATGGCGCCTGTTGCGGGGCGTCCATTCCTTGAGATATTGCTGACCATGCTCGCTCAAAAGGGGTTCACGCGGGTCGTTATGTCACTGGGCTTTATGTCCGAGAAAATTATTGCTCATTTTGGGGGCCGCTTTCTGGGCATGGAACTTGTGTACGAGGTTGAGCGACATCCACTAGGTACAGGTGGTGCTATACGTGCAGCATTGTCCCGATGCGAGGTCGATCACGTCTTTGTGTTCAATGGTGATACCTATCTGGATCTAGAAGTCGATGAACTAGAGCGCTTGTGGCAGTCTGGGCAGAACCCGATAATCGTAGTGCGTGAGGTGGCAAATACAGCCCGTTTTGGGAAACTAGAAATATCTGATGGGCGCGTTAAAGAATTTCTGGAAAAAGGAGTGTCTGGTCCTGGCTTCATCAACGCTGGCTGCTACGTGCTACCCAGAACAGCGTTGGATGACTTTGCCTTGGGGTTACCATTCTCTCTAGAAACTGAGTTTTTTATTCAATATCTACAGCGTGTAAGGTTTGATGGATTTGTCACACATGGCCGTTTTATCGATATTGGCGTGCCGCTTGATTACGCGCTTGCACAGACGGAACTTTCCGGATTGTGACGATGTCTGGTAATCGTGCGCTGTTTCTTGATCGGGATGGGGTTATCAATCATGATGCTGGTTACACATCGGTTGTCGATGATTTCAAATTTATTGAAGGAATCTTCGAAGTTTGCCGTGCAGCGCGCCGTTTGGGCTATTTATTGATTGTTGTGACCAATCAAGCGGGGATCGGCCGCGGTTATTACTCAGAACAGGACTTTTTCAAGCTGACTCAGTGGATGCGCGAGCGTTTCGTTCAAGAGGAGGCGCCCATTACTGATGTGTTTCATTGTCCCTTCCACCCAGAGCACGGCGTGGGACACTACAAAGCTGACTCATTTGATCGAAAGCCCAACCCAGGGATGCTATTACGTGCTGCGGAAATTCATGGGATCAATCTGGAACTATCCATCATGATTGGCGATAAAGATTCGGACATGCAGGCCGCCTTAAGAGCTGGGGTGGGTGTGCGTTGCCACTACCTGGCGGGTGGAGACAAAAATGTCGTTTCTCATGCTGCAACTCGCGGCTTGCACAGTTTACGAGAGGCTGTGTCAATGTTGCTACCAGCGCGTTTGTGAAGATGCTTCAGATTTGGTCTGTACCGGATATGCCGGCACGGTTGTGTGTCTGTAGTTGCGTGTCGTTTGTGGCCGAGTACCTGACGGTCCACAACTCTCGGTTTGTTGCGTCGGCCGGCGCTGACCTGATTGCCAAACTTGCCGGCAATTGCCGGATGTATTGTCTGCAACATCCCCACGATGCCGAGCGGTACCTCATCTCCCGTCGCAGTGATAGCAGTCGGCGTCGTCATGCTAAGCCAAGGCGGCACAAGACGGTGGCACGTGGCCCCCGAAGCGGCGACCAATCTCATGCGTGAACGCCTCCTGGGCCTGCCGCATCTGGGCAAACAGGCAGTGGTGATGGCACTGGATATTGGCCTGTGCCGGCTGGCCACCTGGCTGCACAAGTTCGACACTTCCCGCACGTAAGTGGTCGATTTCATTGGAAACGAGGTCCAAAGCGCAGATTACAAAGCGGGCTTATCGAGGTCTAATGGTGTGTGCAGCGTCAATTCCAAAGCAGCAAACAACGATTTCTGCGTCGGTGTGATTTCGGTTAATTCGGTGATGTACGAAGATCTCAATGAAATTGGACTGAATCCAACGGACATAAATATATGAAGAACTCAGCATTAATTACAGGAATCGGTGGTCAAGACGGCGCTTATCTCGCTCGCTTTTTAGTGAGTAAAGGCTATAAAGTTTTTGGAACCTCACGGGATGCAGGCGTTTCACGTTTTGAATCGCTGGTACGGCTAGGCATCGCTGAGCAGGTCCATTTTCTGTCGATGGCGCCCAATGACTTCAAGAGCACGCTCACGGCCATTTCCAAAGCCCGCCCCGACGAGATTTACCACCTTGCGGGCCAGACGTCGGTAGGTTTGTCTTTTGAGCAGCCGTCGGAGACGATTGAGAGCATCACCATTGGCACGCTCAATATTCTTGAATCTTTACGTTTTTTGGGTATGCCAGCACGGTTTTATCACGCAAGTTCAAGCGAATGTTTTGGTGATACCGCGGGTTTGCCTGCCGATGAGCGCACGCCTTTTAATCCCGTGAGCCCGTACGCAGTGGCAAAGTCAGCGGCGCATTGGTTAGTGCGAAATTATCGCGACGCACACAAAATGTTTGCGTCGAATGGCATCTTGTTCAATCACGAATCAGAGCTTCGCCCGACGCGTTTTGTGACGCAAAAGGTGGTACAGGCAGCACGCCGAATCTCCCTCGGCTCCAAAGAAGTGCTGACCTTGGGCGATTTGAGCATAGTGCGTGACTGGGGTTGGGCACCGGAGTACGTGGATGCCATGTGGCGCATGCTTCAAAACGATACGCCCGATGATTTCGTGATTGCCACTGGGGAAGCTAATTCACTGCAGGATTTTGTAAGCCAGTCTTTTGCCATTTTCGGATTGAACTGGCAGGAATATGTGCGGTATGACGACCAACTGAAACGGCCCAACGAGATACCTTGGAGCCAAGGCAGTCCGGAAAAAGCGCGACGCGTTCTCGGTTGGTGTGCAGAGAAGAAAATGGGCGACGTTGTAACTGCGCTTTGCGCTTCTCATTCCGACAGTTCGCCTCGATGATCTGTCCAAATCAACAGTGGGTAGCGAAGCCAACTAGTTGGCTTTACCGTACGTTCATTTCGCTTTTGCCGATATGCGGGCTTAAGTGGTTGGCACAATATATTTGGTTTCTTATTCCCTGCCGCCATTGCATGCTCCATAAACAAAAAGCTGCCTTCACCACCGGCGTCGTCCGTGAGCAGGGCTTGTGTAGGGGCTCGTACCGTAATGCGTAACCGCGTCCTGGCCCTGCCGCGCTGGAGCAAGCAAGCCGTAGTCATCGCACTGGATATCACTCTAGCGCTTCTGGCAACGTGGATCGCTCTAGGCCTGCGGCTTGACGAATGGCGGCTGCCCTACGGAGAGCAGCGATGGGTCTACGTGGTGGCACCCTTGTTGGCGGTGCCGATATTTGTGCGTTTTGGTCTGTACCGGGCTATTTTTCGCTATACCGGGCAGGCTGCGCTGAACGCCACCGCCAAAGCGGTGTTCTTGTATGCGGTGCTGTTAACCGGGGTCTTACTGTGGCAGCGATGGACCAATGTGCCGCGTACCCTCGGTGTATTGCAGCCCCTGGTGTTTTTGTTTTTGGTGGGTGCCAGCCGGGCGTTCGCACGCTTTTGGCTTGCGGGGGTCGACTTTTATCGCTCGAGGGATGAAGGGCGTGCGTTGATCTATGGTGCAGGAGATGCGGGAGTGCAAACCGCCTCGGCCTTCCAAGTCATCGGGCAGCTCAAGCTCGTGGCCTTCGTAGACGACGACCCGCGCAAGGTGGGCCGCAGCATCAATGGCATTGCGGTGCTGGCACCAGCCGATGTGCCAGAGTTCGTGGCGCAAGAGCGCATTACCGACATCTTGCTGGCTTTGCCCAGTGTTTCGCGCGACCGACGCAACCAAATCATTCAATCCCTGGAAAGCTTGCCTGTGCATGTGCGGTCTTTGCCCAGCATGGCGGACCTGACCTCGGGGAAGGTCACGGTGCAGGACTTTCATGAGCTCGACATTGAAGACTTGCTCGGCCGCGAGCCTGTGCCGCCGCGCGCTGAGTTGATGGCGCGGGACTTGGTAGGCCAAGTGGTGCTAGTCAGCGGTGCGGGGGGCAGCATAGGCGCGGAGTTGACCCGTCAGATCATGCTGCAGCGCCCGCGCCAGTTGCTCTTGCTTGACCACAACGAATTTGGGCTGTATGCCATTCACCAAGAATTGCAGGCGCTCGCCGCCGCCTCTGCGCTGACCGTTGAACTGGTGCCGCTCTTGGCCAGCGTGGTCAACCCCCCGCGTTTGCGGGCTATTTGTGACCAATACCAGCCGGCCACTGTGTACCACGCTGCCGCTTACAAGCATGTGCCTATGGTGGAAGACAACCCAGGCGAGGGCGTGCGCAACAACGTATTTGGCACCCTGAACATGGCGCGCGCAGCCGCTGCCAGCGGTGCTCGCCGTTTTGTTCTGGTTAGCACCGACAAAGCGGTACGCCCCACCAACGTGATGGGGGCGACCAAGCGGATGGCCGAGTTGGTACTGCAGGCGCTCACCAGCGAGCACCCGCAGACCTTGTTTTGCATGGTGCGCTTTGGCAACGTGCTGGGGTCGAGTGGCAGCGTGGTGCCGCTGTTTCGCAAGCAATTGGCCGAGGGTGGGCCGCTTACAGTGACCCATACCGAGGTCACGCGCTACTTCATGACCATCCCCGAGGCAGCGCAACTCGTTTTGCAGGCCGGTGCCATGGGTACCGGCGCCGATGTGTTTGTGCTTGATATGGGCGAGCCCGTCAAAATCATGGATCTGGCCCGTCGCATGGTGCACCTTTCCGGGCTGACCGTGCGAGAGGCGCAGCATCCTCAGGGTGACATCGAGATTGCCGTTACCGGCTTGCGTGCTGGAGAAAAGTTGTACGAAGAGCTTCTGATTGGCGAAAATCCCCAGCCCACTGAGCACCCTCGCATCATGAAGGCCCACGAGCCCTTTCTGCCCTGGGCGCAGTTGCAGACAGAATTGCACGCACTGGAGTCGGCTGCCAACCTGAATGATGCGGTCGCCATCAAGGCCGTGCTGGTTAAGCACGTGCAAGGCTACCAACCGAGCTAAGACACTCGGCTAGCAGCCGCAGTACCTCTGTGGGCCACAATCTGCAGACTTTTGAATCATCAGCAAGCACATCCTGCCCATGCCACAAGACCCATCCCCCGCTCCCCTTACGCCTCACGACAAGGCCGAAATCCTGGCCCAGGCCCTGCCCTATATCCGCAAGTTCCATGGCAAAACCATGGTCATCAAGTACGGCGGTAACGCCATGACCGACCCCGCCCTCCAAGCCGCTTTTGCCCAAGACGTGGTGCTGCTCAAGCTGGTGGGCATCAACCCGGTGGTGGTGCACGGCGGCGGCCCGCAAATTGAGAACGCGCTCAAGCGCCTGGGCAAAACCGGCGAGTTCATCCAAGGCATGCGCGTGACCGACGCCGAAACCATGGAGGTAGTCGAGTGGGTGCTGGGCGGCGAAGTGCAGCAAGACATCGTGGGCTTGATCAACCAGGCAGGTGGCAAGGCCGTGGGCCTGACCGGGCGCGATGGCGCCATGATCCGGGCGCAAAAGCTCAAAATGCTCGACAGCGCCGACCCCCGCATCGAACTTGACGTGGGCCAGGTCGGCGACATCGTCAGCATTGACCCCAGCGTGGTCAAGGCCTTGCAAGACGACGCCTTTATTCCCGTTATCAGCCCCATCGGCTTTGGCGAAAACAACGAGAGCTACAACATCAACGCCGACGTAGTCGCCGCCAAACTGGCCACCGTGCTGAACGCCGAAAAACTCTTGATGCTGACCAACATCAGCGGCGTGCTCAACAAGGCTGGCGAACTGCTCACCGAACTCAGCGCGCGCCAGATCGACGCCCTGTTTGCCGACGGCACCATCTCCGGCGGCATGATGCCCAAGATCAGCGGCGCGCTCGACGCGGCCAAGAGCGGAGTCAAGGCGGTGCACATTGTTGACGGTCGCGTGCCCCATGTGTTGTTGCTCGAAATTCTGACCGACCAGGCTTTTGGCACCATGATCCGTTCGTCTTAGGCGACGGTCCGGAAGAATGCGCGGTCACACGCGTGCCACCCCATCGCGGGCTGGCTGCGCAGATGATGCAAAATAGCACGACCGTACTATTTCTATTTCCAGCCTGAATGTCACTTCCTCTTTTTTCTGATTCCAGCATTCCGGTTGCCGAGGCAGAAAGGCCCAGCGCACGCGCCATGCCCAAGGGCCAGCAGACCAAGCAAGCCATTGTGCAAGCCGCCGTCACTTTGAGCACTCAGGTGGGTTTAGAGGGTCTGAGCATCGGTAGCCTGGCTGATCTCATGCACATGAGCAAGTCCGGCGTGTTCGCCCACTTTGGTTCGCGCGAAGAGCTGCAAATCTCTGTGATCCGTGAGTATTTCGCAAGCTTCGAACAAGAAGTATTCTTCCCGGCCTTGCAAGCGCCCAAAGGTCTGCCTCGGCTGCGCGCCTTGTTTGACAACTGGATGACGCGTGTGGCGATAGAGATTCAGTCGGGCTGCATCTTTATCAGTGGTGCCGTGGAATTTGATGATCGCCCTGGCCCCGTGCGCGAGGCCCTGGCCAACTCGGTGCAAACCTGGCTGCACGCCCTGTACCGGGCGGTGGTTCTGGCCAAAGACTGCGGCCATCTGAGCACCGACGCCGATGCACAGCAGGTCGCCTTTGAGATCCATGCCCTGATCCTTGCCCTGCATTACGAAGCCCGCTTTTTAAAGAACCCTGGGTCGTTGGCTCGCGCCAACCCGGGTTTTGACGTCATTTTGGCCCGCTACGGCGTGCCAGGGGCGCCTGATTTTTCTGTGTAGTTTTTTCGTTCTTTTCGCCATTTCAAGGAGTTTTTTTTATGCCCAGCTATACCCCGCCGTTGCGTGACATGCAGTTTGTAATGCACGAGTTGTTGCACGTTGTAGACGACTTGCAAAAGATCCCCAAACACGCCGACATGGACGCGGCCACGATCAATGCGGTGCTCGAAGAAGGCGGCAAGTTCGCCACCGAGGTACTGTTTCCCCTGAACATCAGCGGCGACGCCGAGGGCTGCGTGCTCGACCCCAAGACGCACAGCGTCACCACGCCCAAAGGCTTTAAAGAAGCTTACGCCCAGTATGTGGAAGGCGGCTGGGCAGCGCTGGGTTGCGACCCCGCCTATGGTGGCCAAGGCCTGCCGCTCATCGTCAACCAGATGTTTTACGAAATGCTCAACAGCGCCAACCAGGCCTGGACCATGTACCCTGGCCTGACCCACGGCGCCTACGCCTCGCTGGCGGCACACGGCACCGACGAGCAAAAAGCCACTTACCTGCACAAAATGACCAGCGGTCAGTGGACTGGCACCATGTGCCTGACCGAGCCCCATTGCGGCACCGACCTGGGCCTGATGCGCACCAAGGCCGAGCTGCAGCCTGACGGCAGCTACCGGCTCACAGGCAACAAGATCTTTATCAGCGCCGGTGAGCATGACATGAGTGAGAACATCGTTCATCTGGTGCTGGCGCGCCTGAGCGATGCGCCCCCCGGCATCAAGGGTGTGAGCCTGTTTGTGGTGCCTAAGTTTCTGGTCAACGCCGACGGCAGCGTTGGTGAGCGCAATGGCATTTACTGCGGCGGCATCGAGCACAAAATGGGCATTAAGGCCAACGCCACCTGCCAGATGGTGCTCGACGGCGCCGTGGGCAGCTTGGTGGGCGCGCCCAACAAGGGCATGAATGGCATGTTTGTGATGATGAACGCTGCCCGCCTAGGTGTGGGCAACCAGTCCCTGGGCCTGACCGAGGTGGCTTACCAGAACGCACTGGCCTATGCCCAAGACCGCATTCAGATGCGCTCGCTCTCGGGCGTCAAGGCCAAGGACAAGGCGGCTGACCCCATCATCGTGCACCCCGACGTGCGCAAAATGCTGCTCACCGCCAAGGCCTATGCCGAAGGCGGCCGCGCCTTGCAGGCCTATGGCGCCATGCTGCTCGAGCAAGAGCACGGCCACCCCGATGAGGAAGTGCGCAAAGAGGCCGGTGAAATGCTCGCCATGCTCACCCCCATCGTCAAGGCCTTTATTACCGACAACGGCTGGACCGCCACCTCGGGCTGCCTGCAGGTGTTTGGCGGCCACGGCTTTATCAAAGAGTGGGGCATGGAGCAGTTTGTGCGCGATTCCCGCATCAACATGATCTACGAGGGCACCAACACCATAC
>JARXAU010000151.1 GCA_029865675.1 Rhodoferax sp. | reverse complement strand
CCGGTGTCCGTCAAGACTCCGGCCTTGCCCACGGTGGTGGCAGCGCCCCACCCGGCGCAATCCGGCGCCTGGGTAGCTGATGCGTTGGACGCCGCAGCAGCGCAAAGCGGTGGCGTTTGGCGTTTCATGGACCCCGCCGGTCAGCAACGCGGCTTTGTACTGACCGGCGGGCAAACCACACGGCGCATGGAGCTGGCCAAGGCCACCGTGCTTTAGCGCAGTTCCGGGGTGCGCAGCATGGGCGGGCAGAAGCGCCGCTCACTCGGGGTTAAGAGCCCCCAAGACTACAATCGCGCGCTCAACACAGCACGGCTGGAAGCGGCTTTTTTGCTCGATCTTCCAGCGACCAAGGACGCACGATGGCCCAAGACTCTCCTCCCACTCCCAGCTCCGCCCCCCACGAGGCAGAAGTGCTTGAACAGCGTGCCCAATTACGCCAGGCGGCCTTGGAATACCACCAGTTCCCCACCCCTGGAAAAATTTCCATTGCGGCGACCAAACAGTTGGTGAACCAGCACGATCTTGCGCTGGCCTATTCACCTGGCGTGGCCGCACCTTGCGAAGAAATCGTCAAGGACCCCAACAACGCCTTCAAGTACACCAGCCGGGGCAACCTGGTGGCGGTCATCACCAACGGCACGGCAGTGCTGGGCCTGGGCGACATCGGCCCGTTGGCGGCCAAGCCGGTGATGGAGGGCAAAGGGGTTTTGTTCAAAAAGTTTGCCGGCATTGATGTCTTTGACATCGAAATCAATGAAAAGCACGACTTGGACAAACTGGTCGACATCATTGCCTCGCTGGAGCCGACCTTTGGCGGCATCAACCTCGAAGACATCAAAGCGCCCGACTGCTTTTATGTCGAGCGCAAGCTGCGCGAGCGCATGAAGATTCCGGTCTTCCATGACGACCAGCACGGCACCGCCATTGTGGTGGGCGCGGCCATTCTCAATGGCCTCAAAGTGGTGGGTAAAGACCCCAAACAGATCAAACTGGTCACGTCCGGCGCCGGTGCCGCTGCGCTGGCCTGCCTGGGCCTGCTGGTCAAACTGGGCATTCCACGTGAAAACATTTATGTCACCGACCTCGCCGGTGTGGTCTACGAGGGCCGCACCGAGCTGATGGACGCGGACAAGGAGCTTTTCGCCCAAAAGACCGATGCCCGCACGCTGCGCGAGATCATTGCCGACGCGGACGTGTTTCTGGGTTTGTCGGCGGGCGGCGTGCTCAAACCCGACATGGTGAAAAGCATGGCGGCCCGACCGCTCATTTTTGCTCTGGCCAACCCTACGCCTGAAATTTTGCCCGACGAAGTGAAAGCGGTGCGCGACGACGCCATCATGGCCACCGGGCGCAGCGACTTTCACAACCAGGTCAACAACGTCCTGTGCTTTCCCTACATCTTCCGTGGCGCGCTGGACGCCGGGGCTTCCACCATCACGGTGGAGATGGAAATCGCCGCCGTGCACGCCATTGCCGAGCTGGCCCAGGCTGAGCAGAGCGACGTGGTGGCTGCGGCCTATGCCGGTGAACAACTCGCCTTTGGCCCGGAATACCTCATCCCCAAGCCTTTCGATCCGCGCCTGATGATGAAAATCGCCCCGGCCGTGGCCCAGGCCGCGTTTGACAGCGGCGTGGCGCTGCGCCCGGTGGCGGATATGGACGCCTACCGCGAAAAGCTGCAAAGTTTTGTCTACGCCTCGGGCACGACCATGCGCCCGATCTTTGCCATGGCCAAGAACGCACTCAAAAAGCGCGTGGCCTATGCCGAGGGCGAAGACGAGCGCGTGCTGCGCGCGACCCAAATCGTGGTCGACGAGGGCCTGGCCATGCCCACGCTGATTGGTCGCCCAGCGGTGATTGCTGAGCGCATCGCCAAGTTTGGCCTGCGCCTGCGCGAAGGCCAGGACTACGCCGTGGTCAACGTCGAGCAAGACCACCGCTACCGCGACTTCTGGCAGACCTACCACCGCATGGGCGAGCGCAAAGGCGTGACCGTGCAGGTCGCCAAAATTGAAATGCGCCGCCGTCTCACACTGATTGGCGCCATGCTGCTGCACAAAGGCGACGTAGACGGTCTCATTTGTGGCACGTGGGGCACCACCGCGCTGCATCTGAACTACATCGACCAAGTCATCGGCAAACGCCATTCAGCCCCTGTGGGCAGCAGTTTGGATGTACAGGTGTACGCCTGCATGAACGGCCTTATGCTGCCCGGGCGGCAGGTGTTTGTGGTGGACACCCACGTCAATTACGACCCAAGCGCACAAGAGCTGGCGCGCATTACCGTCATGGCAGCCGAAGAAATGCTCCGCTTTGGAATAGCGCCCAAAGCTGCCTTGTTAAGCCACTCCAACTTTGGCAGTAGCAACGAACCCAGCGCCATCAAAATGCGCAAGACTCTGGAGATATTGCAGCAGGAGGCGCCCTGGCTCGAAGTTGAAGGAGAAATGCACGGGGACCTGGCGCTCGACGGCCATGCCCGCGCCGCATTGATGCCCCACACCACCCTCGAAGGCGACGCCAATCTGCTGGTCATGCCCAATATCGACGCCGCCAACATCGCTTACAACCTGCTGAAAACCGCAGCCGGCGGCAATATTGCCATTGGGCCAGTGCTCTTGGGCGCGGCCAAGCCGGTGCACGTGCTGACCGCCAGCACCACCGTGCGACGCATTGTGAATATGACCGCGCTCACCGTGGCCGACGCCAATGCCGCGCGCTAACAATGCAAACGCCTCAATAATGGCTTGTTTCCATAGGACTGCGTGAAAAAACTATTTCAACTCACTGTCGAAGGCCGCCACCGTGACCGCCTGCTCGACGCCAGCAAACACGAAGTGCGCAAGTACGTGGCGCGCCAGCGCCGCGCCGCCTTGCCCGAAGGCGTGGATTACTGGGACTTTGCCTGCCGCTTTGGCAGCACCGAAGCCGACGCCACGGAGGTGCATTTCGCCACGCTCATCGGCCTGATGGACGCGGCAGGGCAATCAGGGGCAGATGCCTTCTTTGTCAGTATTTTGGGCACCCAAGGTATACGCGCGGCAAAACCCAAAGACGAATCAGGCGGCCCAGACAGCCGCAGAGACCAATTGATGCGTCACCTCGATCGCCCACGGTAAATTGCCCGCTCCACAGAAAGGGGCAACAGGCAGCCGTGATCTCGGGTAAACCCTTGCCTTTTTTCGGCATCTTGGCGCAAAGCTATTGCGCTTGGGCCGTGCATCAACGACAATCGCCCCTCGGTTTTGGGCCGTTTTTTTTGACCGTTGATGGGGCTTTGACGTGGTTTGCCGAAGGAAAGTGACACAGCGGTGGGCGAACTTGGTGTTGCGCACCGTGCTGCGCGGACTCACGCTGCTGCTAACCGCCCTGAGTTTGGGCATGCCAGCGGCTCCGTTGTTGGCCGGGGAGCTTGCGACGATTGCGCAGCGGGAAATGCCCGCGCCGGGCATAGAGACCTATCGCAACATTCAACGCGGCGGCCCTTTTCCGTTTGAAAAAGACGGCGTCGTTTTCGGTAACCGCGAGCGTATTTTGCCCCTGCAAAAGCGCGGGTTCTACCGTGAGTACACCGTCAAAACGCCGGGTTTGCGAGGCCGTGGAGCCCAAAGAATCGTGTGTGGTGGCCCGGCCACTGCGCCAGAAGTTTGTTATTACACGGTCGATCACTATGCGAGTTTTCGCATGATCGTGCCTTGAATTTTTTTTGATGAAAGTGAATCGGGGATGGATATGCCACTTCGAACCGTAAGAACGAATATCGTTCAATCGATACGCGCATTTCGCGTGTCAGATTTGCAAGAAGCTGCCCAAGGTTTGGGGCACCACTTTTTGTACGCTAATTTGGGTAGCGCCCAAACCAAGCAAGACGTATTGGACCTGATTGGGGCGCAGTTCACGCTGACCACCAGTGCGGGAAAGAACTTTGACGCGCTGTACGACAGCATGACGGACCCGGTGCACAAGTCGGGTCCGCAACCTGGCTTTGTGGCGGTGCTGGAACACATTCCCGCCAACGCCAAGTTTGACAAAGAGGCGCGCGAGCAATTGCTCGATATCTTCCGCGACACCGCAGACTATTGGGGGGAGCGGAAGATTCCGTTTCGATGCTTCTATTCTTTTCTGTAGCCCGTTCTGCACACACCAGCCAAGCAGAACGGGCGAATCAGGCAAGCACCGAGGCCATCGCAGCACCAGCCTCCGAATCCGCTGTGGGCGGCGACAAACTGCCGAGCGACTTTCTCATTGACGTGTCGCCACTGGCGCTGCGCATGAGCAGTCCGTTCAACGCGGGCTACTGGCTCGCCGCCGCGTAAAGCGACCCGCAGCCTGCGAGCAAGGGCGTGCGCCCCAAAAAGCCCGCTTACAGGCGGGCTTTTTTTGCGCCTTGGCCCGGCGGCTCCATGGGGAGCAGTTACAGCTGTTGCACCAAGGCAACAAACTCTGCCACCGGGATTTCCTGCGCGCGACGTTGCAGGTCAAAGCTGCCGGCGAAATTTCGGGCCTCAAGCCAGCGCCCCAAGGTGTGGCGTATGAGTTTGCGCCGTTGACTAAAAGCCACTTGCACCAGTTCGCTAAACAATTCGACGTCAATAGCGGGCGGCGAAGCCAGGGGCAGCATGCGCACCACCGCGCTGTCCACACGTGGCGGAGGCTGAAAACTCTGCGGGGGTACAAAGAGCACGTCTTCCATGGCGTAGCGCCATTGCAACATCACGCTCAAGCGGCTGAAATCCGAGGTGTCGGGCGCAGCCACCATGCGGTCAATCACTTCCTTTTGGAGCATGAAATGCTGGTCATGCACGTGCCCCACAAACTGGAGCAGGTGAAAAAGAATGGGGGTGGAAATGTTGTATGGCAGATTGCCAACCACCCGGATTTTTTGCGCGAGCTGCGTCGTATCGCCCGGCCAGGGTTGCGATGCCAACTGGCTGAAGTCAATCCGCAGCACGTCGGACTCGATGACCCGCAACTGAGGGTGCGAACGCAGGTGCAGCGCCAAGTCGCGGTCTAGCTCAATGACGGTCAAGGCACCCAGACGCTCCGCCAGCGGCTGGGTCAGGGCGGCCAAACCCGGGCCGATTTCCACCACGCGCTGGCCCGGCACCGGGGCAATGGCGTTAACGATGGCATCGATGATGGCGCCGTCCGACAAAAAATGCTGGCCGAACCGCTTGCGGGCAATATGCTGCATTAACGGGCGCGAGGACTTGCGTGGTGCAAACCCGTCATTTAACGCGGCTCTCGTATTTCGATGAAAGCGCGATTGCGAACATCGCGCTCCCAGCTGGCGAATGCTTCTTCGACCCGCTGGGCACGCAGCTCTGCGCGCAGTCGCTCGCGCACCTGCGCGAGGGTGAGTTCGACGTTGCGCCGCTCCATCACCTGCAGCAGGTGCACGCCAAAGCGCGAGACCAGGGGTTGGCTGATTTCGCGCTCTTTCAGGCGGTCCATGGCACTTTCAAACTCAGGCACAAACATTCCCGGATTAGCCCAACCAAGATCGCCCCCTTGGGACGCGCTGCCATCTTGCGACAGCTCACGGGCAGCCGCCTCAAACGTGGTGCTGCCGGCCATGATGCGTGCACGTGCCTCATTGAGCTTCGCTAACGCCTGCGCTTGGCTCGACTGAGGGGAGATGCGCAGCAGTATGTGGCGTGCGCGGGTTTGCGGCACCGTCTGCACCACGCTTCCCGCGCGGCGCTCTACGACCAGCAGCAAATGAAAGCCAGCGTCTGAGCGCACCGGCTCCGACACTTGGCCCACCGCGAGAGACTGGGTCGCATTAACGAACAGCAAGGGGTAGCGATCCGCGCGACGCAGCCCCAGTTGGCCACCATTGCTTCGATCCGCCCCCGACAGTTCTTTGACCAAATCACCAAACTCCTCACCCGCGCGGATTCGCGCCAGTAGCCGCATCGCCTGCGTTTGCGCCTGCGCCACCTGGGCGGGTGTGGGCTTGTCAGGCAAGGCCACCAACAAGTTGGCCAGGTTGATGTCTTGGGCCAGCGGGTCAGCGTTGGCCGCTTGGCGTGCGGCCAGGGCGTTTTCGACGTCGGCATCGGTCACCCGCACACGCGACTCGACGTCACGCTCATGCAGGCGACTGAGCAAAATTTGGTCGCGGATCTGTTCCCGAAAAGCCGCCTGGCCAATGCCGCGTTGCGCCAGGCTTTGGCGAAACTGCGCCACGTCGAGCTGGTTCTGCGCAGCGAGGT
>JARXAU010000048.1 GCA_029865675.1 Rhodoferax sp. | reverse complement strand
CACCCTGCACGCCCAGCGCCAAAGCGACGTGCTGCTGAGCCAGCTGTGCGCTGAGAACGCGCTGCACCAGATTCGCCTTTCCCGCCAAATGCCCGGTGTGGGCGAATCCCGTCGCGAATGCCAGCAGGCCGGACAAACATTTACCGTGGTACTCAATGTGCAGCCCACGCCCAACCCGAACTTCGTGCGGGTGGACGCCCAGGTGCGCAATACCGACGAACCGGTGCTGCGCTTGTCCACCATCGTGGGACGAAACTGATGCGCACGCTTAGGGTCCAGCACGGGTTTACCTTGGTAGAGCTGCTGGTCGCCGTGGCGCTGATGGCGCTGATGGCGGCAATGTCCTGGCGCGGGCTGGACGGCATGGTGACTGCGCACAAGCGCCTGACCCAACATGCGGACGCCGTGCTCACGCTGCAAACCGGGCTGGCCCAATGGGGCGCGGACTTGGACGCATTGGCGCAGCAGCCCAACACCCCGAGCATCGACTGGGATGGCCGTGTGCTGCGCCTGCTGCGCCAAGGCAGCCAGTCTGCGGACGAGGGCTTGCATGTGGTGGCCTGGTCACAGCGGCGCGTGGGCGACACGCTGGTTTGGCTGCGCTGGCAGTCACCGCCGCTCACCACGCGCGCAGCCCTGCAAGCGGCGTGGAACCAGGCCGCGCGCTGGGGCCAAAACCCCAGTGACGATGACCGCCAGCGCGAAGTGCGCATCACGCCGTTGTTGGGGTGGCAGATCTTTTTCTTCCGGGGCGGTGCCTGGACCAATCCGCTGTCGTCTGCGGACGCTGCGGCGCAAACCAGCTTGCCCCAAAGCCCGGCGCGTGGCGCCGGTGGGTCACTGTTTGCCGGCATAGGCACCAACGGCGAACCCACAGCCAAAGTTGCCACCGGCTCCAAGGCCATGCCCGACGGTGTGCGGCTGGTGCTTACCTTGCCGGCGGAACTGGCAGTCAGCGGCGTGATCAACCGCGACTGGGCCCGCTCAGGCTTGGGGGCTGCGCAATGAAGCTGCTAATCAGCACGCGGCCCCTCGCACAACGCGGCACGGCCATTTTGATGGCCATGCTCACTGTGGTGCTGGTGGCTACCCTGGCCTCGGGCGCGCTGTGGCAACAGTGGCGGGCGGTGGAGATAGAAGCGGCCGAGCGCACCCGCGCCCAATCGGCCTGGGTGCTGACGGGTGCGCTGGACTGGGCGCGGCTGATCCTGTCCGAAGACGGGCGCAAGGGGGGTGCCGACCACCTGGCCGAGCCCTGGGCGATACCCTTGGCGCAGGCGCGGCTGTCTACCTTTTTGGCCGCAGACCGCAGCGACACCTTGGCCGCAGACGCCAGCACCCAGGCTTTTTTATCGGGCCAGATCGTAGACCTGCAGGCGCGGCTGAACCTGAAAAACCTGGTGCTGGACGATGGCAAGCCCGATCCTGCCACGCTGCGGATGTGGGAGCGCCTCTTTAACCAACTGGGCTTGCCGCGCGCCAGCTTGGAACGCTTGGTAGTACAGCTGCAGCGAGCGCACACGGCAAGCGCTGCAGCAGTGGGCAACGAGGTGAGCACTAACCCGGTCAACGACGGCCCACTGTGGCCCCAAGAACCCGAGCAACTGGCCTGGCTCGGGCTGGACCCGCCGACCCTGGCCCAACTGCGCCCCTACGTGACGGTACTTCCCGAACGCACCCCGGTCAACCTCAACACCGCCCCGGGCCCGGTGCTGATCGCCTGCATCGAGGGCTTGGAGCAAGCCGACGTACAACGGCTGCTCACCGCGCGGCGCCTTGCACCCTGGGAAACCCTAGAGGACGTAAAAAAGGCGGCCAAACTTCCCAAGCTGGCGCTCGACCCGCTACACACCGGTACACGCACGCGCTTTTTTGGCCTGCTGGGCAGCCTGCAAATCGACGGCAACACGGTGCAGGAATACTCGGTGGTGCAGCGCGACGCCATGGCGGTGAAAACCCTGTGGCGCGAGCGCCCGCTCAACCCCGGCAACGGTCCGGTGCACCACACCCCCGCACCTACAATGAATGTTGATTTTTAAACCATGGCGACCCTCATCCTTACCCTGCCCCAGACGCCGCTGCATGCGGCTTCTCTGGTGGACTATGTGCTCACGCCCGATGGCCAAAGCGTGGGGCAGGCCTCCAGCGCGCCACTGGCCTTGCTGCCAGGATTTGGTGGTGCGGCTGCCAAAAACTCCTTTGAGACGGTGCTGTTGGTCGGCTCCGCTCAGCTGTCCTGGCACCAAGTGACTATGCCCCGGGGCGTCTCTAGCGCCCGACTGCGCGCCGTGCTCGAAGGCCTGCTGGAGGACCAACTGCTAGACGACCCCGCCGCGCTGCACTTTGCGCTGGCCCCTGGGGGCACGCGGGGCGAAGCCACTTGGGTGGCCGTTTGCGACAAGGCCTGGCTGCGTGCGGGGCTGCAGGCACTAGACGCTGCGGGTTTTTCGGTGGCGCGCATCGTGCCCGAGCTGGTTCCGCTGGACGCCGCCGAATCGGCAACTGACCACACCGCTTCACCGGTCGGTGCGCTGCTCGCGGTAGAAAACGAAGGCCAGCCCTTGCTGCTACACAGCAGCGTCCGTGGGGTCGTGGCCTGGCCGCTCCAAGCCGCCACCCTGGCCAGGCTTGACTGGCCTGTGCACGCGCGACTGCAAGCCGAGCCCGCCGTAGCCACTCTCGCAGAGCAGCTATTCGAGCGTCCAGTGCTGCTGCAAAGCCGCGCCGAGCGTGTGCTCGCGGCCTGCCAAAACGGCTGGGATCTGGCGCAACTCGACATGGTCAGCACCCAGCGCAGCCGCCGTTTTAAACAACTGAATGCCGCTTGGCGCGCATTGCTGCAGGAGCCGCGCTGGCGCCCTGTGCGCTGGAGTTTGCTTGCATTGCTTGCGGTCAATTTGGTCGGGATCAACGTGCGTGCTGCGTCCGAGCGGGCATGGTTACAGGCACAGCGCGAGGCCTTGTCCACCGTCTTGACCAGCACTTTTCCAGCCACCCAAGTGGTGGTGGACGCACCGGCGCAAATGCAGCGCGCTGTGGCAGCCCTGCAACAAGGTAGCGGTGAACTTGGGGTACAGGACTTTGAGACACTGCTCAGTGCCTGGGCGCGGGCGGCGCCTACCGCCAGCCCACCCAGTGGCCTGGAGTATGCGAAGGGCCAATTGCGCTTGCGAGGCCTGGCCCTGGAGCCGCCCGCATTGGCTGAGGCAACGCTGTCGCTCAAGGCGCAAGGCATCGCGATTCGCCCTGAGGGCGCGGACTTGCTGCTCAGGAGCGCGCCATGAACGCGCTCACTGCGTCCATTGCCCCGGCGCGCGAAGCGCTGCGCGCCGCATTGGGCCCCTGGCGACAGCGATGGGCACAAGCCAGCTCGCGCGAGCAAACACTGGTGCGCCTTGCGTCTGTTCTGATACTGTTGGCGCTGGTGTGGCTGGTGGGGGTCGCCCCGGCGCTGCGCACGCTGCGCACTGCGCAAAGCCAAGGGCCGCAACTGCGCGCCCAACTGCAAACCATGCTACTGCTGCAAGACCGGGCCAAAGCGCTGCAGGCGCAAGCCACAACGCAGCGCTCGCAAGACACCGAAGCACTGCTGGAAGCTGCCCTGACCACGCTGGGTGGATCGGCCCGCATGGTGCTCGCAGGTGACCGCGCGACCATGCGCCTGGAGGGCAGCGGCCCCGACGCTCTGGCCCAATGGCTCGCGCAAGTGCGGCTCAATGCCGGCGCGTTGCCGGTAGAGGTGCAACTCCGTCAAAACCAAGGCCTGTGGAGCGGCACCGTGGTACTGCAGCTGCCCACCCGGGCTGCGCCTTGAGCCCCCCGACACCCATGCCCTCGACTCGCCCTTTCACCGCCACCCGTGCACCTTGGAGATGGGCATGGGCGGGCGCGGCGCTGGGCTGGGCACTAGCACTGCTGGTGTTTGCACCCGCACGCTGGTTGTCCGCGCCACTGGCTGCTGCCACTGGCGGGCAGCTGCTGCTGGGCGATGCGCTGGGCACAGTGTGGAGCGGCTCGGGCCAGCTCACCCTTACTGGGGGCTCCGGCAGCAGCGACGCCAGCACCCTGCCGGGACGCGTAGCCTGGGATATCGGGCCGACATGGGGAAAGTTGAACGCGCACGTCAGGGCGGACTGCTGCATGCAGTCGCCGCTGACGTTTCGCCTGTCGCCGCTGTGGGGCGGCGCCCGCTTAGACCTTGGCGACCAGCGCTCCCAGTGGCCCGCCTTGTGGCTCACCGGCCTGGGCACCCCCTGGAACACCATTCGTGCTGAGGGCCAACTGGCCTTGACTACAACGGGCTTCGGCATCCGCCTCGCAGCGGGCCGCCTGCACTTCCACGGGCAAGCGGCTTTGGACGCGACCAACATCACCTCCCGCCTCTCCACCCTGCAGCCCATGGGCAGCTACCGCTTTGAATTGGTCGGCGGTGAAGTCCCCGTCTTTACACTGCGCACCACCCAGGGCAGCTTGCAGCTCAGTGGCCAGGGGCAGTGGACCGCAGGGCGACTGCGTTTCGTTGGCGAGGCCAGCGCCGCACCCGAGCGCGAGGATGCGCTCAGCAATTTGTTAAACATTATCGGACGGCGCCAAGGCGCGCGCTCCATCATCCAATGGGGTTGAAACCATATGACAACAATGCGCACACCCGACCTCTCTTCGGCCCGCACTGCGGCGCGCGCCTCTACCCGTGGCACGGCAGCCCCCTATCGCGCCACCCCTGCGTCCCTAGCGCTTGGCCATTGGCTATCCAGCGCCGTACTCGCAGGGCTTGCCTTTGCGGCAACGCCCTCGGCTTGGGGGCAAGCGACCTCCGCCGTGGCTCCGGCGTCGCCCAGCTTCAATGCAGCGCCCAAACCGGGCGAGCCCGTTGCCCTGAACTTCACTAATGCCGAAATTGAGGCCGTAGCGCGCACCATTGGCCTGATGTCTGGCATGAACGTCGTGGTGGACCCGCGGGTCAAGGGCACCATCACCCTGGTGACCGAAAAGCCCGTGAGCCGCAACGTAGCGATGGCACAGTTTTTGACCGCTTTACGCCTGCAAGGCTTCACGATGGTGGAATCTGCGGGCTTATTCAAGGTGGTGCCCGAAGCCGATGCCAAGCTGCAAACCAGCGCAGTGGAAACCAGCGACAGCGCGCCCAAGGGTGCGGCAGGCGGCCAAATCGTGACGCAAATCTTTCGGCTTAATTTTGAGTCGGCCGGTAACCTAGTCGCCGTGCTGCGGCCCTTGATCAGCCCCAACAACACCATCAATGCCAACCCCGGTAACAACTCGCTGGTAATCACCGACTACGCCGACAACCTGCGCCGCATTGCCCGCATCATTGCCGCCATGGACGTGTCCAACGCCACCGAGGTGGAAGTACTCGAACTGAAAAACGCGATTGCCGTAGACCTGGCGCCGCTGGTGCTCAAGCTGATAGACACCAGTGGCGCATCCAGCGCGCCCTCGGGCATTCCCGACGCTGGGTTCAAGACTACCGTGATCGCCGAGCCGCGCAGCAACACGCTGATCGTGCGCGCAGCCAACCCGGCGCGCGTGGCGCTGGTCAAATCTTTGGTAGAAAAACTTGACCAACCCTCCAGCAAAAGCAATGGCGAACTCGGCAACCTGCGTGTGGTTTACCTGAAAAACGCAGACGCCACCAAGCTTGCCGCCACGCTGCGTGCCGCGCTCAGTGGCACCGCTGTCAACCCCGGTGCCGGTGCTCCCGCTGGCACACCTGGCAACGCGCCCGCCACGCCGGGCGCCACTTCCGGCGGGCAGGTGCAGGCAGACACGGCCACCAACTCGCTGATCATCACCGCGCCCGATCCGCAGTACCGCCAGTTGCGCGAGGTAATTGAGCGCCTGGACGCACGCCGGGCGCAGGTGTTTGTAGAAAGCCTGATTGCCGAAGTCAGTGCCGACCGTGCTGCCGAGTTTGGCGTGCAGTGGCAAGGCGCTGCAGGCAACGCGGGAGACAGCGTGATCGGGCTATTGGGCACCAACTTTGGCACCGGCGGCAAAAACATCATTAGCCTGGCCACAGGCGCTGCAGCGGGCACGGTAGCTCCAGCAGCGGGCCTGAACATTGGCGCAGCCAAACAGACCAATGGCGTGTATGTGCTGGGTGCCTTGGCGCGGTTTTTAGAGTCCAGCGGCGCGGGCAATGTGCTTTCTACCCCCAATTTGCTCACCCTGGACAACGAAGAGGCCAAGATTGTGATCGGCCAAAACGTGCCCTTTATCACCGGCCAGTTCACCAACACCAACGCGGGCAACGGCGCGGTTAACCCGTTCCAAACCATCGAACGCAAGGACGTGGGCCTCACACTCAAGGTCAAGCCGCAAATCAGCGAAAACGGCACTGTCAAGCTGACCATCTTCCAAGAGGTGTCTAGCGTGCAGGCCTCCACCATCAACGCTGCCAACGGCCCGACCACCAACAAGCGCACGATTGAATCGAATGTGCTGGTGGACGACGGCTCGGTAGTGGTGCTGGGGGGCTTGTTGCAAGACGAATACACCGGCAGCAACGACAAGGTGCCCGGACTGGCCGATGTGCCGTTTTTCGGCAACCTTTTTAAGAGCGAGGCTCGCGGGCGCAAAAAGACCAATCTGATGGTGTTCCTGCGGCCGGTGGTGGTGCGTGATGCGGCTGCCACGGATCGTTTGTCGGTAGACCGCTACGAGCAAATGCGCCTGGGTATGAAAGACGCCCAACCGGTGCCCAGTGAAGTAGTACCCGTCAACGAAGCCGCCACCCTGCCCGAACTCACCGCCAAGCCTGCGGTAAAAAAATAGCATGCGCTACCCCCTGCCCTACGCCTTTGCGCGCACCCAGCAGGTGCTGGTGGAAGACGACGGCCACAGCCTGACCCTGCATGTGCACCCCGGCTCGCTGCCCGCAGGCATGGGCGAGGCACTGCGCAAATACCCGGTGCAGGCGGTGCAAAACCACACCGCGCCGGTGCTGGCCCAGCGCATCAGCGCTGCCTATGCGCAGGGCGAATCCAGCGCGGCAGCAGTGGTCAGCGAAGTCGAGGGCGAGGCCGACTTGAGCCGCATGATGCAAGACCTGCCCGCCATTGAAGACTTGCTAGAGACCTCGGACGACGCGCCCATCATCCGCATGCTCAACGCCTTGTTGACGCAGGCCGCGCGCGACGGCGCAAGCGACATCCACATTGAGCCCTACGAGCGCCATTCGGTGGTGCGCTTTCGGGTGGACGGCAATTTGCGCGAGGTGGTGCAGCCCAACCGCGCGCTGCACGCGGCGCTCATTTCGCGCCTGAAGATCATGGCCGAGCTGGACATTGCCGAGCGCCGTCTACCGCAAGACGGTCGCATTTCGCTGCGCATTGGCACCCGCGCGGTGGACGTGCGGGTGAGCACCCTGCCCAGCGCCCACGGCGAGCGCGCCGTGCTGCGTCTGCTGGACAAGAGCGAAAGCAAACTCAGCCTGGAGTCGGTCGGCATGCAGGGCGATGTGCTGGCGCGCTTTGCCCACCTGCTGGTGCAGCCGCACGGCATTATTTTGGTGACCGGCCCCACCGGCTCGGGCAAGACCACCACGCTGTACGCCGGTCTGCAACGCCTGGACACCCACGGCAGCAACATCATGACGGTGGAAGACCCGATTGAGTACGAGCTGGCGGGCGTGGGCCAGACCCAGGTCAACGCCAAGATCGACCTGACTTTTGCCAAAGCCCTGCGCGCCATCCTGCGCCAGGACCCGGACGTGATCATGATTGGCGAGATCCGCGACTTTGAGACGGCGCAAATCGCCATCCAGGCCTCGCTAACCGGCCACCTGGTGCTGGCCACGCTGCACACCAATGACGCCGCCAGCGCAGTCACTCGCCTGACCGACATGGGCGTGGAGCCGTTTTTGCTCAGCTCCTCGCTCTTGGGCGTGCTGGCCCAGCGCCTGGTGCGCAAGCGCTGCATCGCCTGCGGGGGCGCTGGTTGCGCCACTTGCGGCCAAACCGGCTACGCCGGGCGCACGGGCGTGTTTGAGCTGCTGGTCACCGACGACGCCATCCGCGCCCAGATCCACAACCAGGCGTCTGAGGCCTCCATCCGCGACGCCGCCCGCGCCAGCGGCATGGTGCTGATGCGCGAAGACGGCCAGCGCCTGGTCGACGCCGGTATCACCACCGCCGAAGAGCTGCTTCGCGTAACGCGCGACTGAGCTTCAGAACCGCACCATGCCTGCCTACGCCTTTGAAGCCCTGACTGCCGACGGCCAAATGCGCCGGGGCACGGTGGAAGCCGACTCGGCCAAAGCCGCGCGCACCCAGTTACGCGCGCAGGCGCTGGTGCCACTCAAGATGGAACCGGTGGCCTCAAGCGCCCAAGGCGAGGGTGCCGGAGGCACGGGCTGGTTTCGCCGCCGCGTGTTCAACGCCAACGCTTTAAGCGTGTGGACGCGCCAGCTGGCCAGCTTGGTGGCCTCGGGCCTGCCGCTGGAGCGGGCGCTGGCCTCGCTGAGCACCGAAGCCGAGCGCGAAACCGAACGCAATCTGGTGGCCGACCTGCGCGCTGAAGTCAACAGCGGCAGCACCTTCGCCAAAGCGCTGGGGCGCCATCCGGGCGAGTTCTCGGGCATTTTTGTGGCGGTGGTGGGTGCGGGCGAGCAAAGCGGGAGCTTGGGCACTGTGCTGGAGCACCTGGCCGATGACCTAGAGGACCAGCAGGCCCTGAACGCCAAGCTGCTGGGCGCCGCGCTGTACCCCGCCATCGTCAGCCTGGTGGCGCTGTGCATTGTGATTTTTTTGCTCACCTACGTGGTGCCGCAGGTGGCCAACGTGTTTGCGGGCAGCAAGCGGGCGCTGCCTTTGCTCACGGTGCTGATGCTGGGCGTGAGCAGCTTTGTGCGCAGCTACGGCTGGCTGCTGCTGCTGCTTGCCGTGGGCGGTGTGGTGGGGCTGCGCCTGGCACTGCGCGCACCGGCGCTGCGCTACCAGTTTGACGCGGCCTGGCTGGGCATTCCGGTGGTGGGCAAGCTCTCGCGCAGCTTTAACACCGCGCGATTTGCCAGCACGCTGGCCATGCTCTCGGGCGCCGGCGTGCCCATCCTCAAGGCACTGCAAGCCGCCGCCGACACCCTGAGCAACCAGGCCATGCGCCAAGACGCGCAAGACGCGCTGGTGGCCGTGCGCGAGGGCGCGCCCCTGGCCTCGGCGCTGGCGCAAAAAAAGCGCTTTCCGGCCCTGCTGTCCATGTTTGCGCGTTTGGGGGAGCAGACCGGGCAGCTGCCGCTGATGCTGCAACGCGCCGCCACCCAGCTCAGCACCGAAGTGCAGCGCCGCGCCATGGGCCTGGCAACGCTGCTCGAGCCGCTCTTGATCGTGGCCATGGGCCTGATCGTGATGCTGATTGTGCTGGCCGTGCTGCTGCCGATTATTGAGATGAACCAGTTGGTGAAGTAGGCGGTGGGGAGGTAGGCGAACACGCCAAGGGGATGACCTCTGGGGTCAGCGCCTCAATGGCTTGGTAGTTGGTTAAAAACACGCGGCCATGCAAGTGTTGAAAAAACGCGGTGGTGCCCAGTTTGTCCATCACCGGTCCTTTGATTTCCGAGAAATGCAGGGCGATGCCAGCGTCTTTCAATCGACTTGCAATGGCCTCCAGGCTCTCCAAAGCACTGGCGTCAATGTCGTTCACGGCCGAACACTGCAGCAGCACGTGCTCTAAGCCTGGCCGGGCCGCCACCTCGGCGTTGATGCGGTCTTCCACCCCGCGTGCATTGG
This sequence comes from Rhodoferax sp., assembly GCA_029865675.1. Classification (GTDB taxonomy): domain Bacteria; phylum Pseudomonadota; class Gammaproteobacteria; order Burkholderiales; family Burkholderiaceae_C; genus Allorhodoferax. The sequence goes on along the minus strand of JARXAU010000048.1, from coordinate 14,940 downwards.
CAAAGAACAGGCTGGCGTCCACCCGTAGGCACACCAAGTGGGGGCTCACCAGCACCTCGTGTCGCAGCACATTGCGAAAGTGTTCGGTGCCGGGCACCAAGCCCACCGTGGCAATGTGGGGTCGGCTGGCCCGGAACAAAAACAGCGCCAAGGACACCGCCACGCCCATCACCAAACCCTGTTCCACGCCCACCAACAAGGTGGCCAGCAGGGTGGTGAGCACCGCAATAAAGTCCAGTTTGGAAAACCGCCAGGTGGACTTCAAGATGCCAAAGTCCACCAAGGACAAGACCGCCACGATGATGGTGGCTGCCAATGTGGCTTGCGGCAGGTAGTACAAAGCCGGGGTTAAAAACAGCGAGGCCAAAGTAATGCCGACAGCGGTGTACACACCCGCAGCCGGGGTGACTGCGCCTGCATCAAAGTTGACAACCGAACGGGCAAATCCCCCCGTGACCGGAAAACCCCCGGTGAACGCAGCGGACAAATTGCTGGCGCCGAGTGCCACCAACTCTTGGTCAGGCTCAATGCGTTGGCGGCGTTTAGCGGCCAAGGTTTGACCCACCGATACCGATTCAACAAAGCCCACCACGCTAATGAGCAGCGCTGGCACCCACAATTCTTGCCACAAGGCCAAGTCCCACAGCGGCGCGGTAAGCGGGGGCAGGCCTTGCGGCACCGTGCCCACCAGCTTCATGCCTTGGCCTTGCCAGTCCAGCGCCCAGGCCAATGCAGTGGTCAGGGCAATAGCGACCACGGGGCCCGCTTTGGCCAGCACATCGGCCAGCTTCGGCTTCAAGCCTGCGGTGATCAGCAAGGGCTTCAGACCCTTGCGGACCCAGAACAAAAATACCGTGGCGGCGATGCCCACACCCAGGGTGAGCAGGTGCAAGTTGGATGCTTGGTGCAAGAGCGAAAACAGCAGCTCGACAAAGTTGTGCCCTTCGGCCTTCACGCCCATCAGAGTTTTCATTTGGCTCAAGGCAATCAGCAAACCTGAGGCCGAAATAAAGCCTGAGATCACCGGGTGGCTTAAAAAATTGGCCAAGAAACCCAGTCGCAAAAACCCCATGATCAGCAGCATGCCGCCCGACAAAAACGCCAAAGTGATGGCCACTTGCCAATAAGCGTGGGTTCCCGCAGCCGCATGTTCAGCCACGGCAGCCGCCGTCATCAAAGAGACCACGGCCACCGGCCCCACAGCCAAGACGCGGCTGCTGCCCAACACCGCATACAAAAGCAAGGGCGCGACGCTGGCGTACAAACCCACCTCCGGCGGCAGGCCGGCCAACAAGGCATAGGCCAAGCTTTGCGGGATCAGCATGATGGTGACGATGAGTGCCGCCACCATGTCCTTGGTAAAGCTTTCTCGCTTGTATTGGCGCCCCCACTCCAGCGCAGGGATGGAGGGGAGCCAGCGTCGCAGGGCGGCCATTAGCCGACCATTTCAGGTTGCGCCGGGCATTCGCTGCCTTTGAGCACTAAACCAGGGGCAATTGCCGCTCTTTCAGGGGCTAGGCCCGTGCCGATGGCTTGGTGGGCGGGGGTTTTGCCGCCGTTGGCAATGCGCTGCACCAAGGCCTTCATGTCAAAACCCACTTTTTTCGAGGCTTCCAAAATCTGCGGCAAAGGGGTGATGCCTGCTTGCGACAACGCCCACATGGTGGTGGAGCGCATGCCGGTGCGGCAGTAAGCCAACACAGGGCCTGGCAGGGTGGCCAGCAGTTCACCAAAGGTCTTGCCGTCAGCATCGCTGACTTTGCCTGCATCGGCTGGCAAGTAGCGCATTTGCATACCCAGCGTCAACGCGGCTTGCTCCATTTCTTTGAAGCTGGGTTGGTCTGGACCTTCACCATCAGGGCGGTTGCAAATGATGGCCTTGAAACCCATCTGCGCCACGGCCTCCAGTTCGGCGACCAAGATTTGTGGCGTGATCGACAGATGGGGCGTGAGTGCTTTGATGTCCATGATGATTCCAATCAATGAGGTTTTCAGGCGGGGTTGACTTTGGCTTTGCGGGGGGCGTGGACAAAACGGTCCATCAATTCAAAACCCAACATGCCAACCAACATGGCGAGGACAAACACCAAGGCTTTAGGTTGACCATCTGCCATCGACACCAGGGCAGGGCCAGGGCAAAAACCCGCCAAGCCCCAGCCAGCGCCAAACATCAAACTACCGATGACCAGTTTCTTGTCGATGTCTGTGTTGGTCGGGAAACGTAAGACGCCGCCCAAAAAGGTGGTGGTACGTTTTTTGGCGATGGCGAAGGCAAACAAGCCGACCATGATGGCGCCGCCCATCACCAAAGCCAGTGAAGGGTCCCAACTGCCAAACAAATCGAGGAAGCCAAGGACTTTGCTGGGATCGGTCATGCCTGAGAGCATCAAACCCATGCCAAACAGCAGACCGACGATGAATTCAACGATGTGGTGGATATGGTTTTTTTGAATCATGATTTTTTCCTTAAATGATGGCGAGGTGACGCATGACATAGACCATGACAAAGCCAGTACCCATGAAAGACAGAGTAGCGACCAATGAACGTGGAGACAAGCGGGACAGGCCGCACACGCCATGGCCGCTGGTGCAACCGGAGGCATAGCGGGTGCCAATGCCCACCAGCAAGCCGGCAATGACCACCATCATGTCGGTCGCGTCAATGCGGGGTGCGGTGATGTATGGGGCGGGCACTACAGCGTGAAACACCGTGGGTGCGACGAACAGACCCAACAAGAAAGATATGCGCCAAAAGGTATCCCCGAGCTTGGGTGGCATCAAGCCGCCCAAAATGCCGCTAATGCCCAAAATGCGTCCGTTGATCAAGATGAAGACAGCCGAGGCCACCCCCAAAATAATGCCGCCCGTCAGGGATGCAAAAGGTGTGAAATGTGCCCAATCGATGTTCATGTGTTGTCTCCTGTTTGTGGTTCGCAAAATTGCTCAAATAAAACGGTCATCACCGCCAGCGCTTGCGGACTGGCGATTTGGTAGTAGATGTTTTTGCCCTCACGGCGGGTGGTGACCAGCGCTTCGTCACGCAAAACCGTGAGCTGTTGTGACAAAGTGGGTTGCACGATGCCCAAACTTGCTTCCAACTCGCCCACACGCTTTTCGCCTTGGGACAGCTGACACAGCAGCATCAGGCGGTCGGGGTTGGAGAGCACTTTCATCAGGCGGCAGGCATTGCCGGCTGCGGTTTGCATTTTTTCAAGGTCGAGTGTGGTGGTATCCATAGAGGGGGGGTCCGGCTTTTTTGGTGGAAGTTGGCAAATTATATTGACAAATATATTATGCGTCAATACACTATCACCAACTTAATTAACCAGGAGTTTTTTGATGACTGCAAGCACTGCCAACCCACGCGTTCACGGAATCTTTGATCCAGCCACTTGGACCGTCACCTATGTGGTCTACGAAAAACCCGATTCGGCGTGCGCCATCATTGATTCGGTGTTGGACTACGACCCCAAGTCCGGCCGCACCAGCCACAGCTCAGCGGACAAGGTGATCGAATTTGTCAAAGCCAACGATCTGAAGGTGGAATGGATTTTGGAAACCCATGCCCACGCCGACCACCTGAGCGCCGCACCCTACCTCAAGCAGCACGTGGGCGGCAAAACTGCCATTGGCGACCACATCGGCGGCGTGCAAAAAGTGTTCAAAGGCATTTTCAACATGGAAGCCAGCTTCAAACCCGACGGCTCACAGTTCGACCACCTGTTTGCCCAGGGCGACGCTATTTCTGTGGGCGGCCTCAGCGGCCACGCCCTGTACGTGCCTGGCCATACGCCGGCCTGTGTGGCCTACCAGTTTGGCGACGCGGTGTTTGTGGGGGACACCCTGTTCATGCCCGATGTGGGCACCGCACGCTGCGACTTTCCCGGTGGTGACGCCAAAACCTTGTATGCATCTACACGCAAGATTTTGAGCTTGCCGCCTGCGACCCGCTTGTTCATGTGCCACGACTATCCGCCCAATGGCCGCGCGGTGAACTTTGAGACCACGGTGGCCGAGCAAAAAGCCAAAAACATCCATGTGCACGACGGCGTGAGCGAAGCCGATTTCGTAGCGATGCGCACCCAGCGTGACGCCACCCTGGAAATGCCGGTGCTCATCCTGCCTGCGGTGCAAATCAACATCCGCGCTGGCGAGTTGCCACCCCAAGAAGACAACGGCGTCTCTTACGTCAAGATTCCGTTGAACGCCCTTTGAACGCTCTGTGAACACCCCATGAATACCAACACCCTGCATTTGGTGTGCCCCCATTGCAAGGCCACCAACCGCGTGCCGTCTGACAAATTGCAAGCCGAGCTTGGCTGCGGCCAATGCCACGGCGCATTGCTCAGCGCGCAGCCCGATAACCTGGGTGAAGCTGCGTTCAACGCGCAGATCGCCAAAAGCGATTTGCCGGTGGTCGTGGACTTTTGGGCACCTTGGTGCGGCCCGTGCCGCATGATGGCGCCGGCTTACGAGAAGGTCAGCCAAGACATGCATGGCCGTGCCCGTTTTGTGAAGGTGAACACGGAAGACGAACAGGGCTTGGCGGCCAAGTTCAACATTCGAAGCATTCCGACTTTGGCGGTTTTTGCGGGGGGCCGTGAAATTGCCAGGCAGCCTGGGGCCATGTCGGCCCCCGATTTGGCGCGTTGGGTCAGCGCTGCATTGCTCAAGGCTTGAAAAGACCCTCAATCAATGAAAGCAAGCTCATGACTAAAAACGTTGGCGGTATCGACCGCATTCTTCGCATCGTGGCAGGTTTGACCCTGGTCGTTCTGGCCTTTACAGGCGTGCTGGGCGCTTGGGCATGGCTGGGATCGATCGTACTGGCGACCGGACTTGTGGGCATTTGCATGCCTTACCAATGGTTTGGTTTCAACACTTGCGCCATCAAAACCGAGACTGGCACTTCCAATCAATGAGATAAACCATGGACGCTCTCGATCCGCTTCTACTGGCGCGCTTGCAATTTGCCGCCAACATCACCTTCCACATCTTGTTTCCCACCATCAGCATTGCCATGGGGTGGTTTTTGTTGTTTTTCAAAACCCGATTTGTAGCCACGGGTCAGCAGCACTGGATGGACGCCTACCAGTTTTGGGTCAAGATTTTTGCCCTGACGTTTGCTTTGGGTGTGGTGAGCGGCATCACCATGAGCTTTCAGTTTGGCACCAATTGGCCCGGCTTTATGAACACGGTGGGCAATGTGGCTGGTCCCTTGTTGGCCTACGAGGTGTTGACCGCCTTCTTTTTAGAAGCCACCTTCTTGGGCATCATGCTGTTTGGCCGGGGACGCGTGAGCGAAGGCGTGCACACCTTGGCTACTTGGTTGGTGGCCTTGGGTACCACCGCTTCGGCGTTTTGGATTTTGGCGCTCAACTCCTGGATGCACACGCCTGCCGGGTTTGAGATGGTCAATGGCCAAGCCCATGTGACCAGTTGGTTCGAAGTCATCTTCAACCCCTCCTTCCCTTACCGCATGACGCACATGCTGCTGGCCTCTGGCTTGACGGGTTCGTTTTTGCTAGCGGGCATCAGCGCATACCGTTGGCTCAAAAACGACCGATCCAAAGACGTGATGGCGTCTTTGCGCACCGGTGTAATGGTGGCAGCGGTGCTGATTCCTGTGCAAATCTTGGTGGGCGACTTGCATGGCCTCAATACATTGAAATACCAACCCGCCAAACTGGCAGCGATGGAAGGCATTTGGGAAACACAGCAAGGCGTACCCGCGGTCTTGTTCGCCATCCCTGACCAGGCCACGCAATCCAATCGCTACGAAATCGCTATTCCTAAGCTGGCGTCTTTCTATTTGACCCACGACTGGAATGGCGAGGTCAAGGGCATCAAAGAATTTGGTGACCAGCATCCGCCAGTAGGCCCCGTTTTTTGGGCATTTCGCATCATGGTCGGTATGGGGCTTCTGATGATGGCGGTCAGCTGGTTTGCAAGTTACGAACTGAAATTCAAGTCAAGCCTTTCAAAAGGCACCGCCATGGTGCTAGTGGCCATGACCTTTGCCGGTTGGGTGGCCCTGGTGTCGGGTTGGTACGTCACAGAAATTGGTCGGCAACCCTGGCTGGTGTGTGGGGTACTGACCACGGCGCAAGCCGCCTCGCAAGTGCCGGCCGGCAACATCGCGCTTTCTTTGACGATGTACCTCACTTTGTATATGGCCTTGCTGAGCGCGTATGTGTCGGTGGTTTTCTACCTTGCCAAAAAGGCCGTGGACGGCGGCCATGAAGCCCGCGCCGACGCGAAAGGACTGCGCCATGCATGAGTTTGGTGTGGACTTGATGAGCCCAGCGGGTTGGCTGCCTCTGGCCTTTGCCTTGGTCATGGCCTTGTCCATGCTGGCCTATGTCATCTTGGACGGCTACGACCTGGGTGTGGGTGCTTTGCTCGACAGCGCCGATTCGGTAGAACAAAAAGACACCATGATCGCCAGCATCGGCCCTTTTTGGGACGCCAACGAAACCTGGTTGGTGCTGGGTGTGGGCGTGTTGTTGGTGGGTTTTCCCATGGCGCACGGCGTCATCTTGGGCGCTTTGTACCTGCCTGTTGCGCTCATGCTCGTGGCGCTGTCTTTGCGCGGGGTGGCGTTTGACTTTCGGGTCAAGGCCAAGACGCACCACCGCCCTTTGTGGGACAAAACCTTTTACATCGGTTCTTTGCTGGCCTCTTGGTCGCAAGGCTTTATGTTGGGCCAGCTCATCACCGGCTTCGGGCAAGACGCGCCAGGGTATTGGTTCAGCGCCCTGATCGGTTTTTGCTTGGTGTTTGCATACCGTTTATTGGGCGCTGGCTGGCTGATCATGAAAACCGAAGGCGCTTTGCAATTGCGGGCGGTCGAATGGGCCAAGTCCAGTTTGTGGTTGACCGCGGCAGGGGTGCTGGCTATTTCTGTAGCAACCCCTTTGGTGAGCCCGCGCATCTTCGATAAATGGTTCAGCTTTCCGAATCTGCTCATGCTGCTGCCCATTCCCGTCATGACCTTGGCCTTGTTTGTGGTCATTTGGCGCAGCTTGTCCAGGTTGCCTACCCGCTTTGCCCAGGGTAACCAATATGGAGCCGGTGTGCCCTTCGCCAGCACTGTGGGTGTTTTCTTGCTCTCTTTTTACGGCTTGGCTTACAGCCTGTTCCCGTGGCTGGTGATTGACAAAATCAACATCTGGCAAGCCGCCAGCTCACCGAAGGCCTTGTTGGTGATCTTTTACGGTGTGGTGGTGGTGTTGCCTGTGATCATCGGCTACACCGTCTTCGCGTACCGCGTGTTTTGGGGCAAATCCACCCAACTGCGCTATTAGTTCTGAAAGGCTGGCATGGGCTATACCGACAAATTCCAACACCTCGCCGACGTCGCCATGGCCCAAGTGGCCAGCGTGGCGCCTGAGCAGGTCAAAAATCTACGGGCGCAAGGCGCGGTGGCGCTCGACATCCGCGACAAAGAGGAGCATGACGCGGGTCACCTACTCGGTTCATTGCACATCAGCCGTGGCAAGCTTGAGATGAACATTGAAGGGGTCGTACCTGACTTCAACACCATCGTTTTGTGCTGCTGCAATGCCAACAACCGAGGCGCTTTGTCTGCGAATACTTTGCGCCAAATGGGCTATACCAATGCCAGATACATTGCTGGTGGCTTCAAAGCCTGCGAGGTTTTGCGCTGAGCTCCATGCCTTCACGTGAGTGAACGTTCATGGGGGTGCTGCGCACCCCCATGAACGTTATCGCTGGATTTACACCCAGAAAGCAATGTAATATCCCACTGTAGTATCACAAGGGGTTTTCCGATGAGCATTACAGCCAAGTTGTTTATGAGTGGGCGCAGCCAGGCCATTCGCCTGCCGGCCAAGCTGCGTATGGCCGCCAAAGAGGTGCAGATTGAGCAGTTGGGTGGCGGGCTATGGATCAGGCCACAGCCAGAGCCAGATCAGGACATGGGCGTTTGGCTTCAGAGCTTTTACGCCAGCACCGAGGCGCTGCCGGCCGATTTTTTGGCTGCGCGGGAAGACCCTCCCGCGCAAGAGCGCGATTGGTCGCTCAGCTAAACGGGCCGCAAGCACCATGCTGCGCACGCTGGACACCAACATCTGCAGCTATGTACTGCGCCGCCGCCCCGCCAGCATGCTGGAGCGTTTTGCTGGACTGAACCGGCAGCAGCTATGGCTGTCGGGCATTGTTGCGGCAGAACTGCGCTTTGGCGCGGTCAAACTCGGGGTGCCCCGCTTTTCTAACGCCGTAGAGGTCTGGCTATCGGGCTTTGAGGTGCAAGCCTGGCCCGTGCAGGCCACCGCGCATTACGCGCAAATACGCGCTGAGTTGGAGCGCGCTGGGACCCGCATTGGCGCCATGGATTTGCTGATTGCCGCGCATGCGCTGGCCAACGATTCGGTTCTGGTGACCAACAACGCCAAAGAGTTCCGTCGTGTCCCCAAGCTTGCGGTAGAAGAGTGGAGCCTGGAGTGAGTGAAAAGTCCCCACCGGACCAAGGCATCACTGGCAGAACGATTCGATTTTCTGAAAACCGAGCCAGAAGGCAAGTAGACGCTGGGTAGCTGCCAGGCAAAAAGTACCCGCTATGAGGCTGCGCCTGTCACGGCACTAATCAATCTCCGCAATCGTCGCAATCAAGCGGTCCGGCGCGCTGGCTGCAATCGGCTGGCCCATGTTGTAGCCATAGGGCAGCGCCCATACGGCCACGCCGGCATTGCGCGCGGTGGCCACGTCAATGCTGGAGTCGCCCACAAACAGCGCTTCGCTTGGCGCCACGCCAAACTGCGCCAGGCAGGCCAGCACACCCTCGGGCGACGGTTTTTTGGTGGCAAAGGTGTCGCCTGAGATGACGGTGTCAAAGTAGGGGGTGAGCGCATGCGCGTCCAGCACAGTTTGGGTGTAGGCGCTTTCCTTGTTGGTAACTACCGCCAGGTGCGCGCCGCGTTGGCGCAAGCGCTCCAGGGTGTCAAGCACATCGGGATACGGCTGACTGCGCGTGCCGCAGCGCAGCGCATAGTGGGTCTTGAATACAGCGGCTGTCTCGGCAAGGGTTGCCGACGCGCGCACCGCAGCCTCTGGAATGCCTTGGCTAGACGCCAGGGCTTGCACCAGCAGACTGTGCGTGCCGTGGCCAATCCAGTCGTTGACCTGTTGCTGGGCCACGGGCGTGAGGGCAAAGTGGCGCAGCGTGTCGTTGACGGCGTCGCAAATCTCGGGGGCGGTTTCGACCAGGGTGCCGTCCAGGTCAAACATCACCAGGCGCGGGGCGATTGCGGGCGGGGTCATGCTGCGCGCTTTTTGCGTTCCATCATGCGCCAGATGAAGGGGGTGAAGATGAGTTGCATGGCCAGCTCCATCTTGCCGCCGGGCACGACGATGGTGTTGGCGCGGCTCATGAAGCTGCCGTCGATCATGCTGCGCAGGTACTGAAAGTCGATGCCCTTGGGCTTGGCAAAGCGGATGACGACCATGCTCTCATCGGGGGAGGGAATGTCGCGCGCGGTAAACGGGTTGCTGGTGTCGACCATGGGCACACGCTGGAAGTTGACGTGGGTGTGCATGAACTGCGGGCAGATGTAGTTCACATAGTCGGGCATGCGGCGCAGGATGGTGTCGGTGACGGCCTCGGTGCTGTAGCCGCGCTTGGACTTGTCGCGCCAGAGCTTTTGAATCCACTCCAGGTTGATGACCGGCACCACGCCAATCAACAGGTCGGGGTGACGGGCAATGTTCACCTCAGGCGTGACCACGGCACCATGCAGGCCTTCGTAAAACAGAAGGTCTGTGCCTGCGGGCACGTCTTGCCAGGGGGTGAAGGTGCCGGGCTCTTGTTGGTAAGGCGCGGCTTCTTCGGTGTCATGCAGGTATTTGCGCTGCTTGCCGGTGCCGGTGTGGGCGTAGTCGCGAAACAAGGCTTCAAGTTCGGGGAAGAGATTGTTTTCCGGGCCGAAATGGCTGAAGTTTTTATTGCCATGGGCCTCGGCCTCCATCAGGCGGACCTTCATTTCCTGACGATCGTAGCGGTGAAAGCTGTCGCCCTCAATGATCGCCGCGTCGACGCCTTCCCGGCGAAAAATGTTTTCGAAGGTACGGGTCACCGAAGTGGTGCCCGCACCGCTTGAACCGGTGATGGCGATGATGGGATGTTTTTCGGACATAAAAGCTCACGGCGGATGGCAAAACAGGAGACCTTAAAGGCGGAACAGGCTGCGCTCTGCGAACAGGGGGTTGTGTTCGGCATCTTGGGCCGGTTCGCGGTGGTAGCGCTCAATGCGTTCGACCTCATTGCGCGAGCCAAACACCAGGCCAATGCGCTGGTGTAGTGCGCTCGGCTCCACCGTCAGCACAGGGAACTCCCCTGTGCTGGCGCGTCCACCCGCCTGCTCCATCACCATGCCGATGGGGTTGGCCTCGTACAAGAGCCGCAGGCGTCCGGCCTTGCTGGGGTCTTTGGTATCGCGCGGGTACATGAATACGCCGCCACGCATCAAGATGCGGTGCGCCTCGGCCACCATGCTGGCAATCCAGCGCATATTGAAGTCTTTGCCGCGCGCGCCAGTTTTTCCGGCAAGGCACTCGTCCACATAGCGCTTGACGGGCGCCTCCCAAAAGCGGCTGTTGGAGGCGTTGATGGCAAATTCCTGGGTATCTGGCGGCACCGTCATGTTCGGATGGGTAAGCATGAACTCGCCCAGGTTGGGGTCCAGGGTAAAGCCCTGCACCCCGTTGCCCAGGGTCAACACCAGCATCGTAGTGGGACCGTAAATGGCGTAGCCTGCCGCCACCTGGCGCGTGCCGGCCTGCAAGAAGTCCGCCTCGGTCACGTCGCGCCCCATCTCCGGGACGCGAAGAACCGAGAAGATGCTGCCCACCGAGACGTTGACGTCGATGTTGCTTGAACCATCGAGCGGGTCAAACACCAGTAGGTATTTACCGCGCGGGTACTGGGCCGGAATTTGGTAGGGGACATCCATTTCCTCGGACGCCAAACCGGCCAAGTTGCCCGCCCATTCAGTGCGCCGGATGAAAGCAATATTGCTCAGCACGTCCAACGGCTTTTGAGTTTCGCCCTGCACGTTGACTGCGCCGCCGAGCGCGCCCTGGGTCTCGCCCGTCGCCTCCCCCAAGGCACCGAAAGCCACGCTGCGGGCGATGGCCTTGCAAGCCAGGGCCACGTCGAGGATGAGCGCGTTGAAGTCCCCACTTGCGCCGGGAAATTTGCGGCGTTCCTCGATCAAAAACTGGGTCAGGGTGGAGCGGTTGGAACGCAGGGACAGCGGCATGTGGGGACTCAGGTGAAAGGGCTTCAAACGCGATCAGCGTGCCAAGCCTGCAAATGTGCCACGGTCACCCCCTGCAAATCAGGTACGACATGCAACGCAGCATCAAAACTGTGGTGCGCGGTGAATCGGTTGGGCGTGATCAAGGTGGCCAATCCAGCGGCGCAGGCCGCTTGCAAACCGTTGGCCGAGTCCTCAATGGCCAGGCACTGGCTTGCGTCACGCCCCATGCGCTGCAAGGTTTGCAGGTACACCTGAGGATGGGGCTTCTTCACCGGCGCGGTGGAGGCGTCTTCCACTACTCCGAAGTAGCTGCGCCAGTCCGTGCCCATGGCCTTGCGCAACAAGGCTGCGATGTTCACTGGCGAAGTGGTGGTGGCAATGGCCAGCGCCAACCCCGCCTGCTGGGCCGCCATGATTAGGTCCAGTACGCCGGGTCGCAACTCCACCTGTCCGTCGTTCACCATCCCCTCATAGGCGGCGGTTTTGTGTTCATGCAGGCGGGCAATCGTGTCACGCAGGCCGTCACCGGCGAGCTCCACCATGCCCGGGCGGGTGGACTTCCAGTAGTGCAGGATGCGCTCTTTGCCGCCTGAGACATTCAAAAGTTCGGTATACAGCGCCTCGTCCCAGACCCAGTCCAGGCCCTCTTCGGCGAAGGCCAGGTTAAAGGCGGCGCGGTGGGCGGATTCGGTATCGGCCAGGGTGCCATCAACGTCAAAGATCAGGGCTTGCAACATGGAAGTCTTTCAAACGGCGCCATTGGAAAACACCCGACTGGCCAGAATATCGCTGGCCTCAATCGTGCTCAGGTCTTGTGCGGTTAAAACCCGTTCGCGGTCGGCAAACAGGCGGCTGGCCTGGCGCAGGCGGGCGCGGTCCAGGGCATTGCGCACGCTGCGGGCGTTGGCAAACTGGGGCTGGGCGATGCGCAGGCCCAGGTACTGTTCAAACGCCTCCAGCGCACCGGGGCCAAAGCGGTAGTTTTGCTGCGCAAGGGTTTTGCTGGAGATGTGCAGCAGCTCAGGCACCGAGTAGTCAGGAAAGTCCAGGTGGTGCGCCACGCGCGAGCGCATGCCGGGGTTGGACTGGAAGAAGGTTTCCATGCGGTCGTGGTAGCCCGCCAAAATGACCACCAGGTCTTTGCGCTGGTTTTCCATTACCTGCAGCAAAATCTCAATGGCCTCTTGGCCGTAGTCGCGCTCGTTCTCGGGGCGGTAGAGGTAGTAGGCCTCGTCAATGAACAGCACGCCGCCCATGGCGCGCTGCAAGACCTCTTTGGTCTTGGGCGCGGTATGGCCTATGTATTGGCCCACCAAGTCGTCGCGGGTGACCGACACCAGGTGGCCCTTGCGCACATAGCCCAGGCGGTGCAGGATTTGCGCCATGCGCAGCGCCACTGTGGTTTTGCCAGTGCCAGGGTTGCCGCTAAAGCACATGTGCAAACTCGGCGCCTGGCTGGTCAGGCCCAGGTTGATGCGCAGCTTGTCGATCACCAAGAGTGCGGCAATGTCTCGGATGCGCGCCTTGACCGGCACCAGCCCCACCAGGTCTGCGTCCAGCTCGGCCAGCACCGCTTCCACCTGCGAACCCTCCAGCACCTCGCCCACCGAGCAGGCCTGCGCTGTGGCGCTGGCCCCCGTGTCCGCTGGCTCGGGCACGCTGGCAGCCGCCTTCATGGCGGGTTTGCTGCCCGGAATGGAGTAAGAGGGTGCGTTCATGGCAATTGGGCTGGCGGTGGGTGCGGGCGATTAGCCCTTGTAGCGTTCGCCTTCGGGCTGGTTGGCACCGTAGCCGCGCGAGGTGTAACGCATCGAACGGCCGTTGGCTTCTTGGCGCTCCAGCATGAAGCCGGGCTCCACCGCCGGACGGTTGACGATGAAGCTCATCACAATGGTTTCTACGCCGCGGGTGGAGTCAAAGGCCATCATACGGATGTAGTGCTGGGGAAAGGCAGCGCGGCAGGCGTGCAGCTCGTGCATCACGCCCGCAGCGTCGTGCAGGTCAAACATAGGGTTGCCGTACATGCTCCAGTAGGTGTTACGCGGGTGCGGGTCGTCGGTGTATTCCACGCTCCAGGCGTAAGCTTTTCTGAGGCCATATTCGATTTGCAGGGTGATCTCTGCATCGCTCAGATCGGGCAGAAAGCTGAACTGGCCCTGGGTCAGTCGGCCGGTGGGGTTGGTCATCATGGCGAAGTTCTCCTGTGTGAGGTGCGACTCAGGCAACGGAAGGCGTTGCGGCGTAATCGCTGGAGTCGGTACTTTGGTAATTGAAGCTGATCTCGCCCCAGGTGTCCAACGCAGCTTTGAGCGGCGTGCAGTGCTTGGCCGCCTCTTGGAGGATGTGCGGGCCTTCTTGCAAGATGTTGCGGCCTTCGTTGCGCGCCTTGACCATGGTTTCCAGCGCCACGCGGTTGGCCACCGCACCGGCCTGGATGCCCATGGGGTGGCCGATGGTGCCGCCGCCAAACTGCAGCACCACATCGTCGCCAAAGAGGTCGATGAGTTGGTGCATCTGCCCGGCGTGGATGCCGCCACTGGCCACTGGCATCACCTTTTTCAGGTCGGCCCAGTCCTGGTCAAAGTACAGGCCGCGCGGCAAGTCCATCTTGGTATAGCTGTCGCGGCAGACGTTGTAATAGCCCTGCACCGTCATCGGGTCGCCCTCCAACTTACCGACCGCCGTGCCGGTGTGCAGGTGGTCGCAGCCGGCCAAGCGCAGCCATTTGGCGATCACACGGAAGCTCACGCCGTGGTTTTTCTGACGCGTGTAGGTGCCGTGGCCGGCGCGGTGCATGTGCATGATCATGTCGTTTTTGCGGCACCAGTTGGCCATTGACTGGATGGCGGTGTAGCCGATCACCAGGTCCACCATCACGATCACCGAGCCCAGGTCTTTGGCAAACTCGGCGCGCTCGTACATGTCTTCCATGGTGGCGCCGGTCACGTTCAGGTAGCTGCCTTTGACTTCGCCCGTCTCGGCGCTGGCCTTGTTGACCGCGTCCATCACAAACAAAAAGCGGTCGCGTCAGTGCATAAAGGGCTGGCTGTTGATGTTCTCGTCGTCCTTCATAAAGTCCAAGCCGCCTTTGAGGCCCTCGTACACCACGCGGCCATAGTTGCGGCCCGACAAACCCAGCTTGGGCTTGGTGGTGGCGCCCAATAGCGGGCGGCCAAATTTGTCCAAGCGCTCGCGCTCCACCACCAAACCGGTGGGCGGGCCTTTAAAGGTCTTGATATAGGCCACCGGAATGCGGATGTCTTCCAGGCGTGCGGCCTTGAGCGGTTTGAAGCTGAACACATTGCCAATCAGGCTGGCCGTCATGTTGGCAATCGAGCCTTCCTCGAACAGGATCAGGTCATAAGCCACATAGGCGAAGTACTGGCCGGGGGTGTTGGGCACGGGGATGACCTTGTAGGCCTTGGCGCGGTAGCTGTCGCAAGCGGTCAGGCGGTCGGTCCACACCACGGTCCAGGTGGCGGTGCTGGACTCACCGGCCACGGCGGCGGCTGCTTCTTCGGGGTCCACACCGTCTTGCGGGGTGATGCGGAACAGGCAGAGCGTGTCCGTGTCTTTGGGAACGTAATCGGGCATCCAATAGCCCATTTGCTTGTATTTCAACACGCCGGCGCTGTAGCGCTTTTTGGCGTCGGTGATTTGG